>NZ_CP058561.1:4063275-4375835 GCF_018141425.1 Vallitalea guaymasensis | reverse complement strand
AATCTGAAATTATATCTTTTTCCAGTTCTTGGTCTTCAGTTCTTACATACTCGTTTAAATCATTATTATATCGTATATTTTCAGCAATGGTTTCTACTGTTTTAAGATAATAATCAATATCATTATTAACTTGTTTCACTAATTGATAAACATATTCGTTGGTATTTTCCTCTACAACTGTCCCTGTTATATGATAAGATAAAAATGCTATGGCACATATAATAAAAAATATTAATATAGAAAATGAAAATGTTATAAGTACCTGGATACTTTTTAAATTATATCTATCAATCAATTTGATAAGTAGATTCTTCAACATTCCACCTCTTTTTTTCTATATTGTGTTGGTTTCACTCCTGTCTTCTTCTTAAAATTATAACTAAAGTAATGAGGATCTTCATATCCAACTTTCTCAGATATTTCATATACTTTATAATCTGAATTCATCAGCAGGTCTTTAGCTTTTTCCATTCTTACTTTTGTCAGATACTGCATAAATGTTTCATTTGTCTCTGTTTTGAAAATACGGCTAAAATAACTTGAACTTATATTAAGATGATTACAAATCATGTTGATATCGAGACTCTTGTTCTGATAATTGTTATAAATGAATTGATAGGCTTTCTGCATCTGAGAAGCTTTGATATCTATTCGTTCTTTGTTTATTTCATTAGATAAATTCTTACATAGCTTTTTGTAATAAGTCTTTACTTCATCTATTTTTTCTTTTCCAAATACTTCATTGAATTGATTGAAGTCAATTATTACATCATTAGGTGATCCACTACAGATATCTTCATATGCCTTCAATATTGTAGTTGTTATCTTAAGAAGAATTGTTCTGAATTGTGATATATGAACATTAGAAAATATTATTATACTAAATATATAATCAATGATTTTATCTGTTTTATTTCCACCTATTTTTATGGCATATTCTAGTTCTCTAAGGTATTCGTCAATTTTATGATAAGAGAAGGATGATGTCTTTTCAACATCCATTTTATAAATTATTTTATTACTTCCGTTTAATACCCTATATTCTAGAGCATTCAAAGCATCTTTATATGAGAAATGCAAATCCTGCAATTCAGCATAGTTGTCACCTACACCAATATACATACCGATGTTATAAAATTTCTCAACGCATACAATAATTTTATTCATTATCTCATCAATGGTATCTCTAAACTCTATTTCATCTTGATTATCATTAACAAAAAATATTATCAACTGGTCATCATTCCCTAGTATACAGATATTTTGACCGTAGTTGGTTAACACTTCATTACAAATGTTTAATATAGCAAATTCCAATAATTGATAATCACAGTCCCAGTTTGAATCAGCTATTTCTTTTATATTTTCTGGTTGTAGTACAGCTACAATATATTTGGTTCCTTCTAGTTTGATACCAAGATTATTGACTTTCTCTCTGATTATATTTGAATTTATTTTATTGTATAATAAATTCATCAAGAATTTATCTCTAAGGATGTCTTTATTGGTTTCTACTTGTTTTTTCAATGCTAACAGATTTCTCTTCTTAGAGAATTCATTATCCAATTCATTTTTAATTTCTATAAGCATTTTGGTAAATTCATCTGCAGTTATAGGCTTCAATAAGTAATGGTCAACACCTATTTCTACTGCTTTGTGTGCATATTCAAATTCATTATATCCAGTGATGATAACAATTTTTACAGTGGGTAATATTTTTTTCGCTTCATTAGACAGCTCCAGACCATCCATAAAAGGCATACATATATCGGTCAAAATAACATCAATCTGTTTATTCTCTATGTATGTTAATGCATCTTGTCCATCGCCTGAAACATAGACTAGTTCATAACCTAATTCTTCCCATTCAATAATATTACATATAGCATTTCTAACAGGTATTTCATCTTCGACAATAATTATTTTATACATACCTCTCCTCCTAAGATATATATTTGTATTTACCTTAATAATTATACTATTTGTTTATTCTTTTTTCATCTTTGGTTTGGTTATATATACAAAATAATACCACGAGAACAAAGATTTTTCAAATGGGTTATTTAGGTTAAGGTAAAAATAAAAATGCACCTTAAAAAATTTATTTTAAGGCACATTTACTATTAAACCTACTATACAACTTACTTAATCATTTATTTTTTTAACAGAATCTCTAATTATAAGATTTGTTGGAATTTTAATATTTGGTTTCTCTTTATTATTTTTCTCTATCATATTAATCAAGTTCTCAGCAGCTATTTTCCCTTTTGCAATGATATCCTGATTGATAGTTGTAAGCTTTGGATTTACAAGTCTGGATAAATAAACATTATCAAATCCAATTATGGATATATCTTCTGGTATTCTATAACCTTTACTTCTTAATAGTTCCATAATTTCAATGGCTAATATATCGGCACTAATACAGATACCAGTTTTATCCTTAACAAAATCAAGTATCTTATTTTCGCAGTCTTTACCGATAGGGTCAAACCCGACTATTTCTAATACGTTCTCTGAACAGTCAAAAGGCAATCCTTTACTTTCAATAGCGTCCTTGAATCCATTAAGTCTCATACTAATAACACTTGGATAATCTATATGATAAGATATAAAACCTATTGATTCATGTCCCATTTCTAACAGATAGTTAGCAGCTTTGAATTCACCTTGATAATCTTCAGAACCTATATTTATGTATTTAAGTTCTTCATAATAGGTATCAATAAAAACTGCAGGAACATTTTTGAACTTTTCCAGCTGTGGAAGTTGATACCCTATAAGACTAAGTATTATAAAACCATCAACACTCCAATTTCTCATCAATTCATAGATTTCTTCGTAATTATCTATTGATTTAATCATGAGATCATATTTCTTAGCACCAACAATCTTCTCAATACCTGTTAATATTTGAGAGTGAAAAGGGTCTTGCATAAATCCTTCCGTTGTTTTTGGAAATATTACTCCGATTATTTTTGATGAATTATTTGCAAGGGCTCTAGCATTTTTATTAGGAACATATCCTGATTCTTTTATTACTTTTTGAACTTTATCAATAGTTTTCTGTGAAACTTTATGATAATTTCCATTAATAACATTGGAAACTGTAGTAGGAGTAACTCCTACAGCATTAGCAATATCTTTTATAGTCATATATTTTACCCCTTCATTCATTTATATATATGATAGTAATAGTACAGCTAAACGTTACATATGTCAAGCAATTTGTTTACCGTTAAACCAGTAATACTTAAAAAATTTGGATGTTTATTGCTGAATAAGTTCAATTAGCAGGACTATCATATGATAGCCCTGACTATACTAGAATTTGAACAAATTCAATCCTATCTCTTCACTGAATTCTCTATCTATTTCACCATCAATGACATCAATAATCATTTCACAAGTTGCAGATACCATTGCTGAGTTAAGATGTCCACCAAATATCTCCTTATTATCATTAGCTACATTAATATGTAAGTGTAGATATACTTCACCATTCATAGTAGATATATTACCTATAAGATTTGCTATTTCATGATCTCCCTTAAGGATATAGGAATTGTATGATTTATCTGTAGTATTTAATATACCTAATTCTACTTCATTAGTTGCTCCTATAGCACTTACTGAACCTAACTTGATATTTTCTTTTTTACATAGATCAGTTAGTGTAGCTATGATTTCTTCGCCTTTATCAAACCTTACCACATACTTGCTTCCAAATTTTTTAAACTCCATTGAATCTCTCCTTTTCGTATAATTTGTCACATATTTCAAATCACTATTATTAAGTAAATGTCTTTGAAATATGTTTATCTATATTTCAATTCTATCTCTACCATTTCCCTTTGCCTTATACAATAGACGGTCAACTTTTTTAATATATTCAGCTATATTCAATTGACTGTTATTTGTATCAATTTCTACTATACCAGCACTAAAAGTTAATTTCAACTCTTTTTCTTTAAATGAGTGATTTTTTATAATATTTTTTATTCTATCTAAACTTGCATAAGCTGAGTCTTTATCAGTTTCTGGAAATATTATAATAAATTCTTCTCCCCCATATCTTCCAATATAATCCATATCTCTTATATTCTGTTTGAAGGTATCTGCAAAATATTTTAATATTTCATCTCCATATGTATGACCATATGTATCATTGATTGATTTGAACAAGTCCACGTCAATCATTGCCAGTGAAATTGGTTTATCTTTTTTTCTGTGATTGTTTACATCTGATTTAATCTGACTAATCAAAAATCTTCTATTATAAACTCCTGTCAGCTCATCTACAAGAGCTAACTTTTCCAGTTTCTTTTCATAGTTTATTCTTTTAGTCAAATCTCTTAGATAAGCTATATAATACTCTCTTCTCCTTATTTTAGTTAACTTTATATGTATTTCAACAGGAATTTTTTTACCTTTTTTATTTTCTAATACACTATCAATATAGACATGTTTCCTATTATCCAGTTTTGATATTATGTTATCTCTGAACATTTGAAAAATATTGGTATCATTTACTTCTTTACGAGTTATCCCTATTAATTCAAGCCCTTTTTTATTGATATCCAGTACTTGCCCACCTGAATTGATTATTAGGATTCCATCCACTGATAATTCTGTTATAGTAGAGTAGAATTGAAACAATAGCAACATGAATACCAATAAACCAATAACTAAAAGTACACTTAATAAATTATCTCTCATTTCTTTTTTAAGATCAACTTCAATAGCTAGCACATTGGCTTCAATATTATCTTTATAGACACCTGTTCCAATAATCCATTCCCACTTCTCATATGATTTAAAATATGAAAGCTTAGAAAATACACCTTCTGAGAAAGGCTTAGTCCAAAAATATTCAAAATAACCTTCGCCTTTTTCGTTTACCCTATCAATTATTTCTTGATAGACATTTGTACCTTTGATATCTTTTATCAGAGTAATGTCTTTTCCAATATAACTCTTATCAGAAAAAGCTAGAGCAGTTCCATCGTAATCTGTTACATAAAAGTATCCGTCTGTATCATATTTGATATCTTCAATTGTATCCAGCAGTTCTTCTTTTACTTCACTCTCTAAATCCTTAACATTAATACCTGAACCTATTAGCATATTCAAAGGTTCAAAATATTTGATGAAGGATAGTTCACTCTGATTTTCATCACCCTTTTGTTCTAGTATAGAACCATCTAGACTAGCATATGATTCTCCTTCTTTTTTTACTAGATCAACAATCCCCTCGATCTCTTTATATTCTATTAATTCTAATGTACCAAATGTAGTTTTATCTGATCCTTTTGTTGGTACTATTATTTTCCCTTCATCCAATTCTATTGCAAAATAGTTTGTTAATGGTCTTGGAGTTACTCTATTAAGAATGTCTAATACTTCTTTTTTTATTTCCTGTTTAGATTTGAGATTGTTGGTTCTACAATGATTGTTGATAATATCGTACAGTGTATATACCTGCTGCTTAATATTATCTTTATATGTTTCTTCTGATTTGTTTATGTAATAATCCATATATTGACATATATTATCAACTTCACTCTTGATAACCTTTTTATGATGGGAATAATATTGTTCTCTTATTTTTTTACTATCGGATTCAAATTTATTATATGACATGGTAATAATGAAAAGGGTTATGGATAACGATATAATTATCATAAATAAAAATATAATTTCTCTTATATAGGATAACGGTTTTACTCTTAGAAATGTTCGCATTCTTATACCCCCAGCAGAATCAACAGTCAAGATTAAGTCATTTTATTTATTTATTGGCACAATGTCATGCCTTTAGCCAAAATATGTAAATCAATACTATCATTATATAATTATTACATATTTTATGCAAATGTAATTCTGTACATGATTTATATATTCCAAGGAGTATTTTTTGAAAAACCACGAAAAATAATTCATATTATACATAGAATTTTATTAATATTTACCATAAAGCATATTAGAATATAAATAATAGGAGAATACATATACAAATTAGCCAAATGAACTCTGAAATAAAATAATATGTTGTCAAAAATATTCCAACAAAAAGCTAATTTATATTAGTATTCTCCTAATAGACTCTGAAACTATGTAATTATGTAATCCTACAATTCTACTTTACCTAATATTTCTTTCTCTTTACTGTTTACATTCATTTCCAGCCAACTTACTTCACTATCAACTTTTTCAACATAGATATTATCTTTTATGGATGAAAGATTTATCTTTACATTGTATATAGCTGATAATACAGCTGTCCTAGCCATCATTGCTGACACAGCACCATCAGTTACGGCATTTTTATTTCCACTTTCTACAACTCTCATGGACAGCTCCATAATATCATAAGATTTTTTTGCAACTTCCAGCGGAACAGATGCAGCATATTTCATAGCATTTTGTATTGTCATTTTTCTTACGATTTTTTGTTCCTCTGTATCTTTTGGCAGCTTATAAGCATTCATAACTCTATTGAATGCCTCTGAATCGATATCTATATATTTTAATAACTGCTGTCGTAGATCATTAGCTTTTTTAGATATTTCTTTCATCTCATCATTGACATCTTCATATTTTTTCTTACCAATAGTTAAATTGGCTACCATTTCCACCAAAGCTGCAGCTGTTGCACCACTACTGGCAGCTATTGACCCTCCGCCTGGAACTGGATCGTTAGATGCTGTTGCATCCAAGAACTGAGAGACACTTTTATCTATCAACATTTTATTAACCTCCCTTTATTATATATGACTCCTAGAATATCTATTGTTCGTATTTATAATAGACCATCTGTCCATCTTTAATAACTTTTTCTGCTGTACTGACCCCTATATGGTATGGAATAAACTTATAAGAAGGATATTCATGTATTACAACATCACCTTTTTTACCCACATCAATACTTCCTATATTATCTGCTTTATCAAGAGCTGCTGCGCCATTGATTGTAAGAGCAGTTATAGTCTCTTCTATGGACATTTTCATATATAGAGTTGCCAGAGCAATTATCAATGGAATAGATTCTGTAAAACAGCTGCCTGGGTTAAAATCAGTAGCCAAGGCTACAGCCAAGTCATTATCAATCATGTATCTTGCTCTTGCAAAATTTTCTCTTAAACTAAATGCAGTACCAGGAAGAAGGGTGGCTACTACGTCGTTCTTAGCCATTTCTCTTATTCCTTCATCAGATGCCATCAGTAAATGATCTGCTGAAACAGCACCTAACTTGGCAGCAAGATCTGCTCCGCCTAACTGAACTATCTCATCAGCATGGATTTTCAATTTCAATCCTTTTTCCTTAGCCGCTGACAGCATTCTCTCTGATTGTTCTAATGAAAAAACTCCTTTTTCACAAAAAACATCACAGAATTCTGCTAAGTCTTTATCCACTACATGAGGTAATACTTCGTTAATCATAAGATCTATAAATTTATCTTCTCTGCCTTTGTAATCCTTTGGTACAGCATGAGCTCCTAAAAATGTAGGGACTACATCAATTTTATGTCTGATATCAAGTTTTTTCATTACTTCCAACTGTTTAATCTCTGTATCATAATCCAAACCATAACCACTTTTACCTTCAACAGTGGTTACACCAAACGAAAGCATGGAATCTAATCTTTTCATTCCTATCCTTATCAGATAATCTTTTGAAGCCTCTTTCGTCTGTCTTACACTATTTACTATCCCACCACCCTTTTGCATTATTTCCATGTAGTCGTCGCCTTTTAATCTCCAAGAATATTCTTCTTCTCGATAGCCTCCAAATACAAAATGAGTGTGAGAATCTATAAATCCAGGAAGAACAGTTTTATTAGTTGCATCAATGACTTCAGCAACCTTTTCGAATTGTCTAGGAATATCTGGTGTCTTACCAACCCATTTTATGATACCTTCCTCAATAACAACAGCACCGTTTTCTATTATACCTAGATCATTCATTTCTTTACCTTTTTTAGCCTTGAATCCACTGCATGTTACTAGTTGGCTGGCATTTTTAATAATCGTTCTTTTCATACTATTTTCACCCTTTACTAATTATTAATCAAGGTTACTAGGAACATGTTATAAAATTGATTACTCCATCAGATTTGTTTCTATGACTTTATCCATTGAAAATCCATACAGACCTAGATAATATGCCGCTGAATCAACTAAAGCTTCCATAGGAACCAACCCAACTATTTCACTACCTAAAACATTCACACCATATCTTTTTGCTTCCATCTTAACTGTTTCAAACACACGATAGATGGATGTCTTAGTATAATTAGTGATATTCATTGTAACTTGAGTTATACCTCTTTCTTCGACTTTGACACCACCTGCTTTAATATATCGAAATCCTCCGCTAGAATGTCTAATGCATCTGGATATCTTATTAGCTATTTCCACGTCCTGAGTGTCTAAATCAATGTTATAAGCTACTAAAGGCATTCTAGCACCTACTGCTATCGCTCCAGCAGTTTCATGGATTTTTGCTTCACCAAAATCAGGTTTCCATTCTTCCTGCTTAATCTTGTCTTTCATTCCTTCAAACTGTCCTTTTCTGATTTTAGCTAGATTGGTTCTGCTTGGAGAATTAGCAGCATCTTCATATAAAAACACAGGTATACCATATTTATCAGCTATTTCTTTTCCTGTTTCATTAGCAAGTTTTACACATTCTTCTGTTGTCATATTTTTTATTGGTATGAATGGAACTACATCCGTAGCACCCATTCTAGAATGCTGTCCTTCATGCTTATTGAGATCAATAAGCTTTGTAGCTACTCCAATAGCTTCAATTACTGCATTCTTAACAGCTTCAGGTTCTCCCATTACTGTAACTACAACTCTGTTATAATCTTTATCGGCTTCATAGTTCAACAATTTCACATCTTTTTTACCGCGCAATGGTTCAACTATTTTTTCAATCTTATCAAGGTCTCTTCCTTCACTAAAATTAGGTACACATTCTACAATTTTGTTTTGCATGATTTTCTCCTCCCTATTTACCGTAAACTTTTTTGACTTCCTTGGAAATCATTTCATCATCAGCTATAAAAGGTAGTGTAATATGGTCAAGTCCGTTCATCATATCGTTGTACCCTGCAGAAGTCTCTATTGCATTTTCACATCTTGCCCAAGCTCTTCTTGCTACACCTCCCATAACATCCCATAGGATAGCGTTCTTAAGGATTTCATCCACTCTTCTGCTACCATCAAGAACCATTCCGAATCCACCGTTGATTGATTTACTGATTCCTACTCCGCCGCCATTATGTAGAGTAACCAAGCTCATGCCTCTAGCACTGTTTCCAGCGAATATATGAGTAGACAAGTCAGCCATTATATTACTGCCATCCTTGATATTGGAAGTTTCTCTAAATGGAGAATCGGTTCCTCCTGTATCATGATGGTCACGACCTAGCATAATAGGACCTACTTGCCCTTTTCTAACCATTTCATTGAATCTTAGAGCTATCTTCAATCTTCCAAAAGCGTCTTGATATAATATTCTTGCCTGAGTACCAACAACTAATTTATTCTTCTGTGCATCCTTTATCCAAACATAATTATCCTTGTCTTGATATCTCCTTGAAGGATCTATACAATCCATGGCAGCTTTATCAGTCTTGATTAAATCTTCTTCTTTACCACTTAAGCAAACCCATCTAAAAGGTCCATATCCATAATCAAAAAGCCCAGGTCCTAAGATATCTTCTACATATGAAGGCCATATAAATCCATCTTTATCATTTCTACCATTTTTAGAAATTTCCTTGATACCAGAATCATAAATAGCTTTCATAAAAGAATTACCGTAATCAAAGAAATAAGTTCCTTTTGATACAAGTTTCTTAATGACTTCATAATGATTCTTAAGAGTTTTATCAACCAAGCTTTTAAAGCTTTCTTTATCAGTCGCTAACATCTTGGTTCTTTCTTCAAAAGTAATTCCCTGTGGGCAGTATCCACCGTTATATGCTTCGTGGCAAGATGTTTGATCTGATAACAAATCTATATGTATATCTTCATCTACTGCATATTGCAGCAAGTCAACAATATTACCGTGGTATGCTATGGCATATGACTTATTATCGGCTATACATTCTTTTGCTAGAGAAAAAGCCTCTTTTGGTGTATTGGTAATCTCATTTATCCAACCTTGGTCGTATCTTGTCTTTATTCTTGAATAATCTACTTCAGCAATGATACCAATACCGCCTGATATTTTAATTGCTTTTCCTTGTGCTCCACTCATCCCGCCAAGTCCGGAAGAAACGAATAACTTGCCTGATAGGTCATCATCTTCTCCAATATCAAGTTTTAATCTTCCTGCATTAAGCAATGTGCTATATGTTCCATGAACTATTCCTTGAGGTCCAATATACATCCAACCACCAGCAGTCATCTGTCCATAATTAGCAACTCCTAGTGCAGCTGCTCGATTGAAGTTCTCATAATCGTCAAAAGCTCCCACCATAAGACCGTTGGTTATCATAACTCTTGGTGCATCTTCTCTTGAATGGAAGAATCCTAGAGGATGACCTGATACTATGACCAATGTTTGGTCTGTAGTTAACTCTTTCAGATATTTTTTTATCAGCCTGTATTGCATCCAATTCTGAAATACACTGCCTGATTCCCCATAAGTCACTAATTCATATGGATATAGAGCTATATCAAAATCCAGATTATTATCTATCATGACTTGGAAAGCTCTACCTTCTATACATTTCCCTTCGTATTCATCAATAGGTTTTCCCACTATTTTACCTTCTGGTCGAAATCTATAACCATATATACGTCCTTTGGTCAATAATTCTTCTAGGAACTCTGGTACAAGCTCTTCATGATATTCTTCTGGGATATATCTTAGCGCATTTTTAAGTGCTAATTCTGTTTCTTCCTGTGTCAATGTAAACTCTCTCTTAGGTGCTCTTCTTATTCCATCTTGGAACTTTGAATATTCTGGTAGACCTTCTCTAAAATCCAATTTGATATCCATCATATTGTATACTTCTGAATTACTTAACATTAAACCATCCCCTTAATATAATAATAAATATGTCTACAGCAATTCTCCGATACGCACTTCTACTTCATCAATCATTTTATTGCTTGTAACTAAAGCGATAATTTTTTCAATGTCCACATACATGATTCTATCTTCCATCAATTTATCTACTTCTGTTCTAACTAATTCATATGCTACTTTTGTACCTTTTCCTAATGTTTTACCTTCCCTGAATTCTAATGCTTGTGAAGCCGCTAGTAGCTCTATCGCAATGACTCTTGTAGTATTATAGAGTATATCTCTTGCTTTTCTAGCAGCTATAGATCCCATACTTACATGATCTTCTTGATTAGCTGAGGATGGTATAGAATCAACACTTGCAGGATGAGCTAACACTTTATTTTCAGAAACCAGTGAAGCCGCTGTATATTGAGCTATCATAAAACCTGAGTTAAGTCCGCCATGCTCTGTTAAAAATCCTGGCAAGCAGCTTAGATTAGGATTAACTAATCTTTCTATTCTTCTTTCAGCCGAATTAGCTAGTTCAGCAAGTGCAATACCAAGAAAATCAAAGGCTAACGCCATAGGCTGACCATGAAAATTACCGCATGATATGACTTCATCTTCGTCTGGGAATATTAATGGGTTGTCAGTTGCTGCATTTATCTCTTTATTAACCTTATCAAGTACATAATTTATTGCATCCTTACTTGCACCATGTATCTGTGGGACACATCGTAAGGAGTAAGGATCCTGTACTTTTATTTCCCCTTGTCTTGTTGTAAGATTACTACCTTCCAATATTTTCAACATGTTTTTGGAACATTTCATTTGACCTATATGATTTCTTAACAGATGTACTTTTTCATCAAAAACATCTGTAATACCTCTTAAGGCTTCAAAAGTAAGAGAAGCTGATACATCTGACAGTTTTGCAAGTTTTATTGCATCATATGTAGCTAGTGCACCTACTGCCGTAAGTACTTGAGTTCCATTAATTAATGCTAGACCTTCTTTTGCACTTAGACTAATTGGCTCTATACCAGCTTGATTCATAGCCTCTTTACCACTTAGCAACTCACCTTTATAGTATGCTTCCCCTTCTCCTAACATAACTAATACCATATGGGCTAGAGGTGCCAAATCACCACTTGAGCCAAGAGAACCTTTTTCTGGAATAGCTGGATGAACTCCCTTATTAATCATTTCTACTAATGTATTAAGTGTTGTAAGCTTTATACCTGAATAACCTTTTGTAAGTGCATTAACTCTAAGGAGCATAATTGCTCTGACAGTTTCAATAGGAAAATGATTCCCAACACCACAAGCATGACTTTTTATTAAACTTGATTGGAGATTTTCCACTTGATCTTTTGAGATAACTACATTACTAAATTTACCAAAACCAGTTGTGATTCCATATACAATCTTCTCTTTGTCAACTATTTCATCAACATATTTCCTTGATTTATTGACCTTTTCTATTGCTTCTTTTGAAATACCAACCTTTTTGTTGTGTCTAGCAACATTTACTACTTCTTCTAATGTTAAATTATTTCCGTCAACATAAACAGTATCCAATAAAAACACCCCACTTATTTTTTAGTATATTCTTTAGAAATGTTTTGCCGTTATATTTACAAAATAGTATTTTCCTCTTTGTAAATAATCTTTTTTTAGTGTCTAATTAAATTGTAAACCATCCCAAGAATATAATCAATATTTTTTGAAATTTCTATTATAAGTTAGAGTTTTACCATGATAAAGAGGTGACAGGGTAATATTTTCAAGAATATTTTTAATATAGTAACATCTTATTTAGATTAAATTACTTTATAAATTAATAACTATTATTAACTTAATAGCTGAACATATTTTGATAAATTAACCATACCTAGATTTTTACAATTCTTTGTTAATTTACTACTCTATTACTTTATTAGAGCAGAATAAAAGTAGTATACCTTTTTACTTTTTATATGAGAATTTTTATAAGATCATTTATTAAAATTGAAAAAAAGCTAGATAATTCTAGCTTTGATTGGTAGTGGGTTCACTCACAAGGATTAAAATCTTCAAACACAGCATTTTCACATCTATTCAATGCATCACAAAACTCCGTCTTACTCCTAGCTGTCCACCCAAAGACAAACTTGCCTTTACATCTTATTAATTTTATCGGCAATCTATGTAGATAATTAATATCGTAGTTAATGAAATCAGGTTTACTCAAGAAATTCAACAGATAGTTTCTTAGCAATACCCTAGATACAAGTGATAGATCATCATCTTTGAAGTATCCCGAAAGCTGACCTCTGACAATCTCTGGTGCATTTTTATAAAACCATGCCACGGAAAAAGGATTGAAGGATTGTATTATATATCTTCCTTTATAGTTTTTTAGCATTTCATATGTCTTTTCTTCCAAAGGTCCAGCCTTACCCCTGGTCTTCAATTCTATCATAATACCTACTTTTCCATTTACTTCATTTAATACATCTTTGAATAAAGGAATGTTTTCATTAGAATCTAACAACTTAAGATTTTTTATCTCTTCATATGTACATTTTTCTATATCCTTATCTACACCTGTGACTCTCTTTAAATTATCATCATGATAAACAACTATCTCTCCATCCGATAACATATGTATGTCCAACTCAATTGAAAATCCATGATCTATGGCTCTTTTGAAAGCTCCCATTGAATTCTCTGGATATCTGCTATTATGATATCCCCTATGAGCTATTTTATCCTCAGCTAACCATTTCATTCTTGAATCCATATTAAATCCTTCTTCCTAAAATTTATTGATAATCTATAAATAATATGATAATAAAATTATCTTAGTTTTTCAATAGAATACAATAACTTTAACATAATAATTAAATATATTTAACAAAAAGCTAAGATTTATTATTAAATTATAAATACAAAATAGAGCTTTCTATTAACGTACTCTGGTTAATAAAAAGCTCTTAATACTTTAATTAATATATAATTATCTATAAACTTATAAATTATATTTCATAAGATTTACCCATTGCAACTCTATCAAATTGACCTTCCCAATTTCCTGTAGTTTCTTGATAATATTTTTTATCCTTACCTTCTTTAATGAGTTTTCTTATTATTTCTTCTTGCTTTTTCACTTTTTCATTGAATATCTTTACTCTCACGCTACTTGGTTCGCATGTATACTTACCTGCCTTCAATATCTCAACTAATTCAGCATCATCTTCTGGTGTATAATCCAAATCATTATGATAAATGCCAACATGTTTGGAATCATGTCCGTCAGAATTAGTTATTAATCTAGTATTTAACCTTTTTGCTAGATTTTTGATATTCTGCTCATCATCTTTACCTATATTGGTTGAATGAATCTCTATAGCATCTGGTATGTAATTTTCTATGTCTACATTTACATAGTCTTTATATCTATATGGATGGGCTAATGCTATGAATCCATTATTTTCTTTTACATATTTGTATAGTTCTTCATATGACCAGTCTTTCTCTTCCAATATCTTATCATTAATACCAATAACCAAGATATCTTCACCTTTATCTTTTATAGTGATTTCAATTCCACTATATATTCTGAATGGCTTATATTTCTTGTTTAATTCATCTATATGTTCTTTTGAAGAAATCCTGTTATGGTCTGTAAAAACCAATCCATCCAATCCAAATCTAATTGCGGATTCTATATGTTCCTTTTCACTTGCTATACTACAAGCTGAACGTTCCTTAGCATGTACGTGTAAATCTATTTTCATATTAATCTTCCTTTCTATAATTTATTTTAAATCAAAATAAGGTATTGTGTATATAATATCAATACCTTATTTCAATAATTAAATATAATTTTATTCTTTAACGGCTCCTACAACAATTCCAGTTACAAAATACTTCTGTATAAACGGATATATGAGTAGTATAGGTACCATGGAAACAATAACCTTAGCTGAGTTGAAGGTTAAACTAGACATTGCCATTTGTCGCTCAATCTGTTCTGGCGTCATGTTAGCCATTCTTTCAGGATTCAAATCAACTGTCAAGGATTGAATATATGTCTGTAATGGTAATTTTGATGGAGAGTTAATATATATCTTACCATCAAAGAATGCATTCCAATGAGCTACTATAGCAAACAATGCAATTGTAGCCAAAGCTGGCTTTGAAATAGGTACGAAGATTTTCCATAAAATCTGCATTGGATTAGCTCCATCCACTTCAGCTGCTTCTTCTAATGAATTAGGTACACCTTTAAAGAAGTTCATCAGAAGTATTACATTAAATACTGGAACAGCAGTTGGTAGAACTAATGACCATATTGTATCCATTAGACCTAGATTCTTAATAACTAAGAATGTAGGAACTAAACCACCATTGAACATCATGGTAACAATTATTATCCACATATATACTTTCTTGTATTTAAAAGCTTTTGTACTCTTAGATAGTGGATATGCCATCAATATTGAAAGCAACATATTAATTGACACACCTAATAAAACTCTATATATTGAATTGAAGAATGATACTATAAATTGACTCTCATGTATCATAGCCTCATAAGCTGCCATTGTGAAATTAACTGGCAGGTAATATACTTTTCCTAATGCTGCACTGGTTCTATCACTAAAAGATATGGCAATAGTATTAAGTATAGGCATTAAACAGGAAAAAGCACATAAAATGAGGATGATACCTATAATAATATCAGCGGTTGTAATTTTTTTTCTCATTTTTGTTCCTCCTAGAAAATTCTATAATCCGAATACTTAGCTGCCAATTTATATGATACGAACAACATTACAAAGCTGATTACTGATTTTAATAAACCTACTGCTGTACCAAAACTGTATTGCAGATTTACTAAACCAACTCTATAAACATATGTATCTATAATATCACCAGTTTCATATACCAAAGGACTATACATGTTGAAAATCTGTTCAAAACCAGCGTTCATTACCTTACCCATGTTAAGGGTTGTCATCAAGATAATAGTTGGTAAAATACCTGGTATCGTTATACTTTTGATTTTCTGCCAACGAGTCGCCCCATCAATATCTCCTGCTTCATAGAGTGTAGGATCAATACTGGTCATGGCTGCAACATAGATGATTGCGTTATAACCAAAGTTTTTCCAAACATCTCCACCAATCATAATGGACCTGAACCATTTATTACTAACCAGATACATTGATGGTTCGCCACCAAAAAATGTTACTACTTGATTCACTATTCCTGTATATGAGAAAATGTTACTGAACATAACTGCCAATATTACCCATGACAAGAAATGAGGTAAGTACACAATAGTTTGTACTGCTCTTTTAAATATTAATATTCTACATTCATTCAATAGAAGAGCAAATGCAACAGCAACAATCATTCCTATAAGTATTTTAGCTACGGCAATTATTATTGTATTGAAAAATATTTGTTTTGCATCAGGCAATAATAATATACGTTTAAAATTGTCCAATCCTATAAAATCAGAATGTAAAATCCCTTTTGCAGGTTGGAAGTTCTGGAAAGCCATGATTATTCCACCCATAGGAATGATGCTGAAAATAATTAATGCTACCATCCCTGGCAATAACATAGCATGATAATATAATTGATTAACCTTGCTTCTCAAAATATGTTCCTCCTAATATTTTATTACACCATCATAGACAACCAAGGATATTTATATAAATTTTTATTTAATTTCTACCCTATTATAATATTAACCGCCTAATCTTATAGGCGATTAATATGTTTTGTCTATATATTATTTCAAGATATCTTCTACTTCTTTAGTTAATACATCTCCACCTAACTTGTACCATTGTTCTACGAATTCATCAAAATAATCAAGTGGTTTTTCACCAATAATGATTTGTAAGAACATTTGATCTTCCAATTTGTCAAGTGTAGGCTTTAATCTTGCAGATGATTCAGTTGTATAACAGTATGCTGCATCAACTGGATTGTTTTCTGGTGTATCTAAAATATTAGATGATAAATATCTTCTCTCATATGCTTTAAAATGATTTTTATCTTTATTAACGCCATCTACATAATCTTTTGCATATTGAGCTTGAGCTCTGTCATAATCTGATGTAGTTTCATCTTCATGTAATTCTCCAGTTTCAATAAGACCTTTAGTCAATTTACCTAACTTAGGTACTACATCATAATAATCAATATTAAAGTTTCCTGTTGGGAATAAAGCTACTCTACTGATACCTTTATCAATAAGTGGTTGAATTGCTTTGTTTCCTTCTACGTTAAAACCTCTATACATATCAAATGATAAGTTTACGATCTTTAATAATGCTTCTGGATTCTTGAAGTTCTTGTTAATTGCTAATAAGTCACCTGTTGGTGATGGATTAAGGTGATTGAATTTTCCATTGGCATCAAGTGGTGCATTTACTGGAATAAATTCAGCATTTGGATCTGTTTTGATTATATCACCAGGCACTGACCACCAAGGTCCAAAATACGCTCCTGATAATCCAGAAGTTAATAATGCTTCTGTTTCACCAGTTCCAAGACGTGTTAAGAATTGCTTATCGATCAAACCTTCACTATACATATCTCTTAAAACTTTTAAACCTTCTTTTACTTCAGGTGCTGTTGAACCATAATAGATTTTTCCGTTCTCATCTTGCATCCATTGTGCTGGATAAGCTCCTAAACTATGGAATATTGGTTCTGCTCCGTATTGGTTAGCATATCCCCCAACAGGTTTTACTGCACTTAATGCTAAACCAACTGTATTACCAGCTCCATTATTTCCTGGGTCTTTTTCAATGAACTCTTTTAAAACATGTTGAAGGTCTTCAATTGACTTAGGTTCTTCTAACCCAAGTTTGTCCATCCAGTCTTTACGTAACCATAGAATGTTGTGTCCATAACCTAAGCTGGCACTAGAGATAGCTCTTAATTTTCCATCAATAGTTAAAGGCTCTAGGTTTTTACCATTGTATGACTCATATGTACTCTTCATATATTCACCAGCACATTTATCATATATATCAGTTAAATCTGCTAATAAATCATTATCTACCATTTGTCTGAATGTTAAATAGTTTTCTGCAGGAATAATGAACATATCTGGTAAAGCTCCTGCTGCAATGTTTAATGAAAGCTTATTATTATATTCGCTTCCTTCTGCTTGCCATGCAACTTTTACATCAATATTTAATTCATTACGAATCCAGTCTAGTAGGATATTATCTTCTGGAGTTTGTCCATCAACTAGATTAGGATTAGCTGCAATAGTTTTCGCTACGTTTATAGTTACCATTTCAGGGTATTTACCCAAAGGTGTCATTGCTTCAGAATCTTGAGTTGCCGTATTCTTATCGGATTCGTTATCCTTTGGTTTGCTATTTGATGTACCACATGCAGATAGTACCATACTAACTATTAATAATAGTATTAATAAACAGCTTTTCTTGTTTTTCATTATCTGATCCTCCATGTTTTTAATCAATTAATATTTTCATACCATCATTAGCAACTTATCTCCTAGGGTGAATCATGTTTATAGATATCTACCATGTTTCGTGGGTAAATTATTGTTTAATATGAGATATAGGCATAAAACAAACATTTGATATTAGTTAAGGCTTCTTATATCTAAATGGGAGATAGGCATTTCTCCCTTATCAACGCAACCGTAAGTTCCCTTAACCATAATTATCAACTTCCATTTCACTATCCTTACACATATCATTCATAGACATTTCATTCACCCTTGCTTGCTATATATATATAATATCTGATATAAATATTTATATAAATAAACAAACATGTGGTGTTTTGTGTACAAATCCGACATTAATTATACAATTCCTTATATTCCTTTGGTGTATATCCTGTACTTTTTTTAAAAATCTTACTGAAATATTGTGGATTATGTCCTAATCCTATTTTCTCTGCAACCGTATATATCTTCTCATCTTCGCTCATTAAGCTTATAAGATTCTTAGCTCTTTCAATACGTTTGTGATTAAGGTAAGATGTAAAATTCTGACCTACCTGCTTAGTGAATGCTCTGCTGATATAATCTTCATTAAGGAAAACCAATTCCTTTGCACACCACTTCAAAGTAAGATTTGAATCATCTAAGTGTTCATCAATATATTTAGTTATTTTATCTACAAAATTCTCATCTTTATTTTCTACAATCAAGCTACATATAATGTTGTTCAGAATAACTATTACTTCATCTGTATCATCTATTGCATAGACTTGATTCAAGACACTTGTCAAATGCTTAGTATCAAGTAGACCTGCAGATGAATATTTTATTAATAATTTTGTACATACCATAACCGAAAAATTTCTATCATATTTGTAGAACAAGGATTGGATATGATCTTTTATGCTACTCTTATCACCTTTTGTAATATATTTCACAAACTGCTCATGAATATGCGCAATATCCACATCATTATATGCTCCCTTTATATCACATCGACTTATACCATCTCTATTGATAATTAGATAGTATGATGATTTTTTGTATATTTTAGTGATAATACCGCATAACTCATTAGGTGAGCATTTTATGACCTTGTTAAGTACAGGCATGCTGCCTAATTGCTCCAATAGTCTTTTTTGCAAAAATGTAAGTTCATTGTAAGGTAATTCATCCTTTGTAGAAAAGTAGAAACAGCCTAGAGTATTATTTATTTTCATTACTGATGAAATGACTGTAGATGAAGTTGACTCAGCAAATTCTAAAAAGCTATCATAAACACCCTCTGGATTATTAACATCCTCATCCCAATTGAAGCTGACCCAAAATAATTTATCATAATCAGAGAATAATATATTAAGCCAATGTTCCATTTCTAGGTCTGGCTCTTTATTCTGTAATACCAGATTTATGAATTGCTGCAAAAAGATATGTTGTACAAATTGTTGTGCCTCCATTTTCTTCTCTATCATTCTTTTACTATTGATATCTGAGATAGTTTTCAATAATGCCTCTTCTATCTCCTTTTCACTACAAGGCTTCAAAATATAATGCTTCACGTTCTCCTGCATTGCATTTTTTGCGAATTCAAATTCATTATAACCTGATAAAATAATGAACTCACAATCAATACCCAATCCTTTTACATTCTTTATAAGTTCTATACCACTCATCACAGGCATTTTGATATCAGTAATAATAATATCTATTTCATTTTTCTTTGCTATATCTATCGCTTCAATAGCATTAGAACAACTTCCAATAAGACTTATATTATATTTCTCCCAATTAATCAATTTACTTATACTCTCTCTTACAATACTTTCATCATCAACTAATAATAGTTTATACATGATAATCCTCCCAGTAATCTACTAATTATAAGAACTTCAATAATTGAAAATCTCTCAATTATAATAGTTGTAAAATATATTTATTAATGTTTGAAACTATCCTTTTGGCAATTTTATTATTACTCTCGTTCCATGTCCTGTATTATGAAGTTCAAGACCATATTCATCTGAAAACAATAATTGTATCCTTTTATGGATATTAGTTAATCCAATACCTAGTCCTGAAGGTTTTACAGTCTTGTTTTCCAATTTCTCCAGCATATTTTCTTGAATCCCAGGTCCATTGTCTTCTACTATCAAATTAAATGAATCACCTGTATCTTCTGTAGCAATCTTGATGATACAAGTCTCAAGCATATTTTCAAGGGCATGATTGATGGCATTTTCTACAATAGCCTGTAATGCCATTTTGGGTATTTTTTGATTATATAGGGATTCTGAAACATCTACTTCCGTTTTCAGTCTATCTTTATACCTTATTTTTTGTACCACTATATAATTTTGTGTATTCTCCAATTCTTTTTCCAATACTACAACATTATTTTGCTCATCCAATGCAAATCTTAGCATTTTACCTACTGATTCAACTATAACTGATATTTCCGTCTGATTATTGGCTTTAGCCATCCAATTAACGGTCTGCAATATATTAAACAAAAAGTGAGGGTTAATCTGTTGCTGTAAAGATTTTATATGAGCATCCTTTATCAATAATTGTTTCACATAATTATCATTTACCAATTTCCTGATATCATTAACCATTTCGTCAAAACTTCTATGGACGAATCCTAATTCATCATTCCTATTGGTGTAGTCATACTCGCAATCAATAGTAAAATTGCCTTTTTTAAATGTATGCATTTTATTAACAAGGGTATCAAAATGTTTAATGATCTGAGATACTATTTTAATGCTCAATCCAAAGGCTACTATCATGACAATGACAAGTACAATTGTCATAACTAACCTAAGGGATTTTATTGACCCTCCTATAGAATCAAAAGGAATGTACATTGTATATTTCCAAGGCAAGAAAAGATTTTGGGTTTCTGTAACAAAATACTCACTCTTACCGTTTTTCATAATGCTGTAAGTATTATCCAAGCTCTTTCTCTTAACCTTCAAATCTATTCCTAAGTTACTGTACAATACTTCATCTTCTGAAACAATGCTTATTAATGGATTATAGTTAAGCTTTTGGTAATATACCAATTGTTTCTCTAATATATCTTGCAAATCAACATGGACAACTAATACTCCCATACTGTTTAAGGAAAGATTCTTTACCTGTCTTATATCTCTGGCACATATAACACTTGAGTCACTTCTGCCACTTGATAACCATACAGTTTTACCACCAGCATTTTTAGCTTCTAAAATAGCCCTTTGTATTACTTCATGTTTATCATCGAGAAAATTCCACCCGCAATTGATACGTAGATTATCTGTATATATTGCCATAGAAATAATATTTCCATCTGAGTAGTACTCATTCAATGTTTTGTTGATACTAGCGATGGATTCGCTGTACATAATATTCATTTCTTCAGTTTGAATAATGGGCATCTGATTTTGAATAACACTATCACCAATGATAGAATCTGTTATTTTTTCTATTTGTTTAAGATCTTTTTCTATATTGACAATAGTCATTTCTAGAATATGAGATGTGTTATGATAAAGTAATTGGTTATATTTCCCAAAAATATAAAACGAAAATATAGATGTTACTCCAACACATATTAATACAGAAACAGTTATAATTACCGAAAATTTATGCTTAAGACTTATATTCCTAAGAGTTTTTTTTATGTATTGCACAATCTTATTCATTGAACTATCCTTCCATTTAATAACATTTACCACTAATTCAACAACATTTTTCGCTAATTACCGGCAATTTATTTATATTATACATTGTAGCACCTATAGTTATTAAAATACAATATATTTTATCCCAAAAATATATTTCTAAACATTTAAATATATCATTCTAATTAAATAGGAACCAGATATATGCCTATATACAGGCTATATATTCTAGTTCCTATTATAATTTTATATTCTATTGATTTAGTATTATCTTATCAAGTAATTACACATTGAATATTCATCTAACCTTTGATTTTTTTCTTTAATGGCTTCTTTTATTCTCTTTCTAGCTTGATAATTCTTTTTCTTTTTATTTACTAGTTCGTCACTTTTATTAACCGTCAAATTTACTTTAAAAGTTCCTACATTCATTGCCATACTTAAAACTGACATTCTTATTCCCTCCTTGATGCTGTCCTTATATTCCGCACTATTTCTATTATCTATATTTTGTATTATTGATATGTCACTCACAAATATCAACTCCTGTTATTTTTTTGATTTATTATAACTTTAATCTACATCTTTTCCTATTGTTACCTATCTAAATATCTAATCCCAATGTTCTGTTTTTTATATTCATAAGTATCCTCCCATAAAATTCTAGCCTACATTATTAGTTATAATTTTATCACCATCATATTTATTTAACCTCCTTTATCCTTAGAATTATATGTAATCCAATAAAGGTTACAAACATAGAAAAAGCCATAGGTACTACCCTATGGCTTATCTAAAGCTATGCATAAAAAAACCATAGAGCATTATACATGACCTACGGCTGTTATTATCTATATAATTAATTCATTACTATATATGAATTCTTAAAAGGTCTAAGTCGTGTATAACATTATTACAATATGAAGTTTGTTTGCTGTTCATTACTATTATATTTAACATTTGTACACAACCTCCTTTTTTCTCTTTTATATTCTTCTGTTATTAAATATCTTAACCGATAACTATTATATACTATTATCAAGCAAATTGCAACCTTTTTTTGGAATGTAATATTTTTGTAATATTTTACCATTGAAATACTACTATATTCCCTCTCTAAAATTCTTTGGTGACACACCAACAATTTTCTTGAATTGGTTTGAAAAAGCATATGAATCATAAAATCCCAACATATCAGCTATTTCAGATATAGTAAGATTAGGGTCATGGAGCATACTCTGAGCCTCATTGATACGCTTTGTTATCAAGTATTTATGTGGAGAGACTCCTATCCTCTGTTTAAAAAGTTTTCTCAACTTTTCATAACTCATACTGTATTTCTTAGCTTCTTCTTTTATATCTATCTTTCTGTGGAATCCGTGACTTAATGTATCACATAACATTTCAATACATCTATCTTCTTCATTCAATATATATAACTGTTCATTAATAGAATTGATTAAAATCAAAAAGCTTTGAACCTTTATAAATAATTCATTCATGTCCTTTTCCTTTGCTTCCTTGAAACTGGCTAACAGCTTACAACATTGATTAATAAGCATAGGACTAGGCTTAATCTTAAATACAGGATCAACCGTATTAAGAATCCCTATATCTCCTAATGTTCTATATATAGAAGGACCCACACAAATATAAAATTCCAACCAAGGTTCACTACCATCAACAACAGTTGTATGTTTTACATTAGGTATTCGCTGAACAAAATAACCTGGCTTCAACTCAGTCTCATATCCATCTTCACTAATATATCTACCCTTACCACTTAGAACAATGAACCCTCCATAATAAATGAAGTTATGTAATTTCTTCTCAGCATTTTTAGTTAAAAATCCACATGATATTATTCCTTCAATAGGTTTTTGATTAATATGATAATAACAAGTATCTGTCACAAAAAGTTCCCTTGGAATATCCACTCTACCATCCCCATACCATTTTTTACATTATTTGTACCATTTATATCATTCTTACTAACAATAATACCATATATACTTATACCTATAATACCATATTATACATATTAGGAGGTATAACAATGACAAAAAAAGATAATTTAATCTCATTAATCAAAAGACAAGGTTATGAAGAAGCTCCTGTCTACTTCGACTTATGTCCATCCTTGATAGAAAAATATAAAGAGGAAACGAAATCTGATAAATCCTACCAAGAATACTTTGATATGCCTTGGCGTTGTATCGAAGACAGAAAACTGATTAATCATGATACAGAAAAATATCGTTCCTACTATAACTTTCAACTAAAAGAAGGAACTTATATTGATGAGTGGGGAGTTGCCCATGAACCAGGCAGTGAAGCAGCTATGCATATGACATATATGCGTCATCCAATGAAAGACTTGACAACCATGGAAGAACTTGAAGCATATCCATTCCCTGACTTCGCTAATGCTGACCATGCAGATCAAAAAGCACAATGCGATGAATATCACGCAAAAGGCTTAGCAGCTATGGGCAACATGCAATGTACAGTTTGGGAACTATCATGGTATATGCGTAGCATGGAACAACTAATGATGGATATGATTACCGATCCAGAAAAAGCAGCATTTATCCTAGACCGTGTAACTGAATTATCTATTATAAGAGCAGTATCATTCGTCAAAGCAGGAGCAGATATGCTCTTCTTCGGAGACGATGTTGGAATGCAAAACAGCATAATGCTCAGTGAAGATATGTATGTAACTTGGTTAAAGCCTAGATTAAAAAAGATTATAGACACCGTTAGAGAAATCAATCCTAACATAATAATCTTCTATCACAGCTGCGGTTTCATCACACCATTCATACCACACCTTATAGACGTAGGTGTAGATGTACTTAACCCCGTTCAACCAGAATGTATGTCCTTTGATGAAATCCACAAGAAATACAACGACAAAATCTCTTTCTACGGAACCATAGGTACTCAAACCACTATGCCATTCGGAACCCCAGCCGAAATTAAAGAAGAAGTAACCAAAAATCTGACTCTAGCCGGTAAAAAAGGCGGATTAATATGCGCTCCAACCCATTTATTAGAACCCGAAGTACCCTGGGAAAATATACTAGCTTACGTAGAAGCCTGTAAAAACTTCAAACTAATATAATATAATATAATATTTAATTATATATAAATCACTTATAAACTTCAACTATAAGTTAGTAACCAAACTAATTATTTTGCAAATAGAAGAAAAAGTGTTTTGTAACTAAATTGACGTTCACTAAGAGCAAAATAGTATATGTATATGTGGAGTAGTGAGGCAGGACGCCGAACCCAGCTTTTTGCTCAGGACGAGCAAGTAGCTGGCGTAACATATACATATACTATTTTGCAAATAACCAAGTCCGAACAAAACACTTTTTCTGACTTATTTGATATTAAAATCTCTCCTTCATCTGAGTTACCACAAAAGAAGCCACATCATCAGCATACTTACCTGGTCCAAACCCAGCATCAAAACCTATCTCCTTCGCCAATTCATGAGTAATCCTTGGTCCACCACATACAAGTATAATCTTATCTCTCAACCCTTCAGCTTCAAGTAATTCAACAAGATTAGTCAAATTAGCTATATGTATATTCTTTTGTGTAACTGTCTGAGAAACCAAAAGAACATCAGCTTTCAACTCTATAGCCTTTTTTATAAACTCCTCATTAGGTACTTGACTCCCAAGATTATAAGCATCAATCATGTCATATCTCTCTAATCCATAATGTCCCGCATAACCCTTCATATTCATGATTGCATCTATACCAACAGTATGAGCATCAGTACCTGTACTAGCTCCAATTATTACAACTTTTCTTTTGATATGCTCTCTTATATAATTATTAATCTCTTTCATATCCATAGTATCCACTTCAATACGCTCAACATGGATTTTTGTATAATCTACTCTATGACTCACACCACCATATACAACATAAAAAGTAAACTCTTTATCTAAAGCATTATGGCAAACCACCGAAGGCTCTGCAATACCCATCTTCTTAGCCAGAATCTTAGCTGCTTCCATTCCATTTTCATCATCAACAACTGGTAATGTAAAACTTAACTGTACCTTACCATCATTCATTGTATCTCCATAGGGAGCTAACTTACATAGATCAAGGGTTGTATCATAATCCCTTTTCTCCATAGAATATAAACCACCACTCATACATACCACTCCTATCTATTTATCTAACATCAATTCAATAAAAGGATTATAATATTCTCTATCCTTCATAATTACTCCATCTAATCCTTTACCACCATCTATAGGTCTCTTAACTCCAGCAAATATGCCTTTTTCAAGAGTCTTAAAAAGTCCTTCTTTTTCTATTTCAACTAACAGATCATTAGTTTTTGCAAGAACTTCTTTAGCTCTATTTTGAATAATGCCATCTTCTTTATAAGTTATTTCCTCTCCAAGAGAATGCATGTTGTTAAAGATATACCTGGCATTTTCTATTGATAAGGCTCTATCTGCCATAAAAGGTGTATGTATGGCTTCTGTCAGCATACCTAATAAATGTATCTTTTGATTGGTTAAAATTGAAACCATATTAAATAATGTATTCTGAACATGCCCTTTGAAAATATTACCTGTCATGAATTTTGTTGGAGGCATATATTTCAACGGAGCTTTCGGAAAAATCTCTCTTGCCATTTGTGCTTGAGCAAGTTCCATCAAAAAACCATCCTTCAATTCTGGATTCATTTCAAATGCATGACCAAGTCCCATTAATTCTTCTTTTAATCCTGCAAGCAAAGCAAATTGCTCATTTATGAATTGTGAAGCCAGAACAGTATGTGCCTCTTCAACTGCATCCGAAGTAGTTAGATAATTATCTTCACCAGTATTGATAATTACACCTGCAAAACCATTTATTATTCTGGAAAAATGCTGGTCTATCATTGTTCTCTGCATATTGATATCCCTGAAAAGTATTCCATACAATGCATCATTAAGCATTACATCCAATCTTTCAATAGCTCCCATTGCCGCTATTTCAGGCATACATAAACCTGAACAATAATTACATAATCTTATATATCTCCCTAGTTCTATAGAAACCTCGTCTAGAGCTTCTCTCATTAAGCGAAAGTTTTCTTGTGTAGCATAAGTACCTCCAAATCCTTCTGTAGTTATTCCATATGGAACATAATCAAGAAGACTCTGCCCTGTTGTTCTTATGACAGCAATGATATCTGCTCCCTGCTTAGCTGCCGCTACAGCTTGAGTTATATCTTCATATATATTACCTGTAGCAACTATGACATATAGATAAGGTTCTGTCTTGTCTCCAAAATCTTCTAGTAGCTTTTCCCGTCTATTACTATTCTTTCTTATCTTGGCTACTGTCTCTTTTGCTGTTTTATCAAGTTCTAATTTTATATCAAAAATATCCCCCATTGGAATCTTGGTCAAATCAAGTTCCTCATTTGCTACTTTTTCTGCCACCATTTGTGGTGTCATAGAATACTTAAGCATAGCATTACCTATGTAAACAGCTGCACCACTGGATAATCCTTCTCCCTTTTTAATATTATCAACCACAACGTTAGGAAGTGGAACCATATAGTCATTGACACCATCAATACCTAACAATCTACATACAGTTCTTTCTACAGAAACAGTCGTATGTCTTTCAATGAATTCTTGTGTATCCGTAGCAATGTTTCTTGCTGCGTTTCTGCAATCATCTACTAACTCCATGTTAAGATTTATTTTACTTTCCATCATACCCACCAACCTTCTCTTAAAATAAATATTACTAAGAATTTTTTATCATTGCTTCTGTATAGTCTAATATTTTTTCATCAAGTCCTAATAATTTAGCTACCTTTATGGCATCTTTTGGAACAGCACAATGCTCATCTACAATTTCTAATCTATAATCCATTTTGTCTTGAATAATACGCGTTGAATCTTCTCTGTCCACATTGATTTTATTTTTCAAATTGTTCTCATCAACATTCTTAAGTCCCACAACTTGATAATGTTTCATATCCCTATCAATGATGCCATCATAATGTGTTGATATAAGACTTACAGTATTATAATCTTTAAGGAATTTACATAAAGATCTTAGTAGAATGACTCCTTCTCCTGGATTGGTTACTCTTGCGAATTCATCTAATCCTATGAAGCCATTACCTGTCTTAATATCTTTAATAGCTTCATTTATCTTGATAATCTCTGCCCCAAAAGAACTAAGACCTCTACTTATTGACTGCATATCATCTGATATCAAGTATACGAAGTCCATCATAGCCACTTTAGCCTCTGCTGCAAATACATAAAAACCCATTAGTGCCAATAATAGATTAAGAACCATTGTTTTTATTGTAACGCTCTTTCCTCCCATATTAGCTCCTGTAATAACAGTAACCCCTTTTTCCAAACTAATACTTACAGGTATATAATCTTTATTGTTCTCTCTTAGATAATTTATCACTTTTGGATTTTTCATATCCTTGAACCAAATATTGACTTCTTTCAGTATCTTAGGTTTTACAGCCAAATATTTTATTGCAATCCTGCCTTTTGCAATAAGCATATCCAATCTTCCTATTGCATCAATATTATGCTTTATATCATCTATATAATCATAAATCTTTTTACTCAAACACATCTTTATGCTGCTCTCTAACTTCTCTTCCTCAACTACTAAATCCAATCTTTCACTTTTCAGTAGTTTAATTCTTTCTTGATTTTCTTCCTTGAATATAAGTTTTTCTAACTTTATCTTCTTAGTTCTAACCTCTTCTAGTTCTATGCTATAAGCATTATATATAGAAAAAGTATGGGAAGTCTTATTCTCCGGATTCAACAGTTTAATAATACTTTTCATAGATTGAAATTTGATATCTATAACAAGGTCAAGATTCTTATATGTACTCAATAACTTTTGTGTATTTATTGCAAAACTCTTGATTTCAAACAATTCCACTTCGTCTAGTATATAATTTCTGTTATATCTTTTTACAAGATTAGTTATATCCTTAAATTCCATCATAGTTCTTTCAATTTCACTATATGCCTCTTTGTTTCTATGTAAACTAGTAATGATTTTTTCAACATTGTCTAGTTCATTGCAAAGTAAATTATATTCTTCTTTTCTATAGACCCTGATTTTTTTCTTGACAGCCATTCCATAGGGAGTATTGATAGATAACTCATTCAATACATAGTTAAAACCAATCTCTTCTTTTATCTTATTATCCAAATATTTTATTATAACCACCTCCCTAATATTTTTCATCATCCATTACGTTATAGACAGGTAAATTGATTTCTCCACTAATTAATGACTTGAGTCTATCTTTGTCAAATTCATAACCATATGGGGATACTGGATTAACGGTAACTCCTATTAGATTTATCTTCTTCAATGCCTCAATGGTTCCACCGCTTCTTAGAAATATATCATACTCTTTTTTACTAACGAACATCTTAGTACCATCTTCAATAATAAACTTTATTTGTTTGTATAACTGTGTGCTTCCTATGATTCCCTGAAGTAATCTATCGGATATAATGCCTTTGATAACTACATATTTTGTATGTTCATTGATATTATTTACGATATCTCCCGATGCTTCTAATGCTGTAAGAACAGGAAGATTTCTTATACCATAATCCTTATCAACTAAACATACCTTGTAATCACGGTTTTCCTTTAATAGATTCAATAAATTGATATCTTCATTTTCTTTAATAGATAATAGATTCACTGTGTGTACAGTTTCATATACCACTTTATTTATATCATTGCTCAGAGATGCTCCAGTACATAATATGGTTCCATCAGTAATCGTTGGTGATGCAAATGTTTTTCTTGAAACGGCACCATCACATAATACATAGTCAGATCCATAATCTTTAAGCTTGATGCAAATATCTTTCATGTAGTTATTTACTGAAGGTCCAGCTAATTCTATATAACCATCGCTTAAGGACCTAATGATTATAATTTCTCCCATTGGTGTGTCAATACCAGTAGTATCAATAATCTCCATAGTTACATCACTTGTCATGAGACATTTCTTGGCTGTGGCTACAAAAGTATTTTTACCAATGTATATTTTGGGCTTGTTTGTACCTGTAACCATATCTTTTTCTTCTCCATCTCTTCCAATGGAGGTAAGGCCAAGGGTATACCTACCCCTAGCCTTGTTTATTATGAAATTTAATGTAGTTGTCTTTCCAACATTTTTATCCATACCAATAATTGATATGCTGTTGTATTCAGTTAACCTTTGCAGTAGTTTTTTCAAGGTGTCCATACCCTCTCATTTTTCTTTCCAGACCTTCTGGCTCTATCAATGATTTTTCATTATTAGATAATAATTCTGCAACTCCAACCATATGGGTTTCTTTTTCATGTCTGCATACCTCACAATTACATGCTGGTTCATAATGGTTTGGTTCTTTATAAGTTGTTATAACTCCTTCAAAGTTTCTAAGAACAATCTTATTATGACCCTGCGAAATAAGGTAATTAGGCATTACTGGTATCTTTCCGCCTCCACCAGGTGCATCAACAACAAAAGTAGGTACACAAAGTCCAGACGTATGTCCACGAAGCCCTTCAATGATTTCAATACCTTTTGCTACAGAAGTCCTAAAATGTTCTATGCCGACTGTAAGATCACATTGATATAAATAATATGGTTTTACTCTTATTTTAACCAATTCATTTACCAATTTTCTCATTACGAACACACAATCATTTACACCCTTAAGCAAAACTGATTGATTACCAAGTGGAATTCCTGCATCTGCTAATTTTTCACACGCCTCTTTTGATTCTTTCGTAATCTCATTAGGATGGTTGAAATGTGTATTAATATATATTGGATGATATTTCTTTAACATTCCTACAAGATTATCTGTTATTCTCTGAGGCAACACAACAGGTGTCCTAGTACCTATTCTGATTATCTCTACATGAGGGATTTCTCGTAATTTCTTTATTATGGATTCTAGTTTGTCATCTGATAATAATAGGGCATCTCCACCAGATAACAATACATCTCTAACAACTGGTGTATTAGCAATATATTCTATGGCAGTATTTATTCTATTCATTGGCAGTTCTTTATCTGTATGTCCTGCAAATCTTCTACGAGTGCAGTGTCTACAATACATAGAACATTGATCAGTTACTAAAAACAACACTCTATCAGGATATCGATGAACCAACCCGGGCACAGGTGAGTGTGCATCTTCTGATAGGGGGTCAATGAAGTCAACGGTTGATGTGTGTAATTCTAAGCTATTAGGTACAGCTTGTTTTCTGATAGGGTCATTTTCATCATTCTTATCAATAAGGGATAAGTAGTATGGTGTAATGGCCATCCTTAGTGATTGCAAGCATTTTTTGATTCCTTCTTCTTCTGATTCATTAAGTGGTAAATATTTTTTTAACTCTTCAACATTTCTTATCCTGTTTTTTATCTGCCACTTCCAATCATTCCAATCGCTATCACTAACATTACTATAATATTCATACCTTCTGCTCTTTTCCATTTTACACCCCACAAAATTTCCTTCCTATAATTAGTTTAAATACATTTTTTCAAAGATATCTCTGATTATTTTACTTTCTCTAACATCTTCTAGTGTAATATCAGCATGATTCTTAGAATATCCATTTCCAATAATCATGTTAACGTCTTTTCCAATACCTTCTGCTCCAAGGGCAGCTTTTGTAAAGCTTGTAGCCATTGAGAAGAAATATACTATTCCTTCTTCTCTTACAGGAAGTATTGTTGACATCTCAGTATTTGGGATATTAACACAGTTTATTGCAACATCAATTTCTTTTCCACCAGTTACTTTCATAACTTCTTCTAATACTTTTGTAGGATTAGTAGCATCAGCAAGGATGATATCATGACAAAATCCTGTTTCTTCCAAGAATTCTCTCTTGCTTTCACTTCTAACCATACCAATTACTTTACCATTTTCGCCTACTTGTTTTCTTGCTTCGTAACAGCATAATAAACCTGATTTTCCATTAGCTCCTAATACAAGAACTGTTTGATCTTTTTTAACTAGTTTTCTAGTTTGAGCTGGTGCTCCTGCTACATCAAGTGCTGCAAGTGCTAATGTTTCTTCCATATCATTTGGTAGCTTAGCATATATACCGCTTTCAAATAAAATAGCAGTACCTTTTACTTCTACACGGTCAATGTCCATCTTAATATCCAATATTTCTTCAATCTTAAGTGGAGTAAGAGTAAGTGATACCAATGAAGCTATTTTATCTCCAACTTTCAAGTCTCTGTCTTTTAAATCGCTTCCCATTTCTTTGATTGTACCTATTAGCATACCACCAGAGCCAGTTACTGGATTCTGCATTTTACCTCTTTTACCAATAATCTCCAGTATCATAGCTTTCATTTTTTCTTTGTCTTTATTACAGACCTCTTTTATTTGAGTGAAGCTCGCTGAATCTATGTTTAGTGCTTGGATATCAATAAGCATTTCATTATCATATATTTTCATATCGTTAGATATTTTCTGTGCAGCTTGTGGTAATACTCCTTTTGGCTCTATAACTCTATGTGTTCCGTATTTGCAACCTCTCATAATTTAATCAATCCTTTCAAAATAATATATTTATTATTAACCACTTACACTTCCATCACTTGTAAATTATCATCAATGATAAGTTCACAAGCAGTTAAAGATTTTATTTCTTCTATTGTTGTATCTTTATTTATTTCTTTTAACACTATTCCTTTATCGGTTACTTCCATTACTCCAAGCTCTGTTACTATAAGGTCTATAACTCCTTTTGCTGTTAACGGTAATGTGCACTCATCTAATATCTTAGGTGTACCTTTTGCAGTATGAAGCATAGCTATTATCACTTTCTTGGCACCTGTTACAAGGTCCATAGCTCCGCCCATACCTGGAACCAATTTCCCTGGTATGATCCAGCTTGCAAGATTGCCCATCTTATCAACTTCAAGTGCTCCAAGAACAGTGAGATCCACATGTCCTCCTCTTATAAGTCCAAATGAGAAGCTGGTATCAAAAAAAGCTCCATCAGGTAATACACTCACGTATCCTCCACCAGCATTTATGATATCTTTGTTTTCACTTTCCTCTGGAGATAGTTTACCCATACCTGTCATGCCGTTTTCTGATTGAAAACTTACCTCTATACCTTCTGGAATATAGTTGGCTATTTTAGTAGGAAGACCAATACCCAGATTAACCAGCTGACCACTCTTCAATTCTTTTGCTACTCTCTTAGCAATTATTTCTTTACCTAACTTTTTATCTATCAAAAAATCCACCCCCATCTTAGTTAATTATGTAGTCAACCACAACACCTGGTGTTATAATACTATCTTTATCAAGTTCGCCTGTCTCAACTAATTCTTCGGCTTCTACTATAACAGTATCAGCTGCCATAGCTATCATGGGATTAAAGTTTCTTGTAGTTCCTTTATAAATTGTATTGCCGAATTTATCAACAACACTTCCTCGAACAATTGCTATATCAGCTCTTAGAGGCATTTCAAGTAAATATTCCTTATCTTTAACTTTTATAATTTCTTTGCCTTCTTCAACTAAAGTACCGACTCCTGTAGGAGTAAGAACTCCACCTAATCCAAATCCACCTGCTCTTATTCTCTCAATAAGAGTTCCTTGTGGTGACAACTCTACTTCTAGCTCGCCACTATTCATTAATTCTCCAGTAACAGGGTTAGTTCCAATATGTGATGTTATCACTTTTTTAACCTGTCTATTGACTATTAACCTACCAATACCTTTATCTTCATAACTAGTATCGTTACCAATTATTGTAAGGTCTTTGATTCCCATTTCAATTATTAAGTCAATAATCGTTTCTGGGGTACCACATCCTAGGAAACCACCCACCATAATGACTGAACCATCTTTTAACAAAGGCTTTAAATCGTCTTTACTAACTAATTTATTCACCTTTTCACCTCTTTTAAAATATTATTTATATAAACCTTCTCCTTATTTGACTCTTAACCTATACCTAATATTTTTCTTGCTTCATCAGGAGTTGCAATTTCTCTTCCAAGTTCTTTCGCTAACGTCACTACTTTTTCCACAAGCTCTCCATTGGAATTTGCTAACACACCTTTTTTCATGTAAATATTATCCTCATAACCTACTCTAACGTGTCCACCCATAATAATACTTATAGTAGCCATGTTGAACTCATTTCGTCCTATACCAGTTACTGTATAAGTTGCATCATCTGGAATACTGTCCACTAAGTATATTAAATCTCTAGGTGTTGCGGCTATTCCTCCGTTAACTCCTAATACAAAGTTAAAATGGAGTGGCGCTTTTAGAATACCTTTTTTGTATAATCTAAGTGCCATATCAACCATACCTTTGTCAAAAACCTCTATTTCAGGCTTTATACCTAGACCATAGATTTTTTCTGCAAACTCTATTATTGTGTTTTCAGTGTTAACAAAAATATCGTCACCACCAAAATTACAAGTTCCACAATCCAGTGTTGCCATCTCAGGATCAAGATATATTGGCTGTAATCTCTCTTCATTTGTCATCCCTACTGCCCCACCAGTGGATGGTTGAATGATTACATCTTTGCATCTTTCTTTTATACCATCTATGCATTCTTTGAATCTATTTTTATCTTGTGTAGGAGTTCCATCATCTTCTCTTACATGTAGATGAATGATACTTGCTCCAGCTTTGTAAGCTTTCTCGGCTTCACTTACAATTTCATCCACAGTGTAAGGTACAGTAGGATTATGTTCCTTGGTAACTTCTGCTCCGCAAATAGCTGCTGTAATTATTAATTTTTCCATAACTACTTCCCTACTTTCTTTGTTTGTCCTTAGGAACTACACATGTTCCACTTGCCTTGCATACTACAACAGACTCTTCCATAACCTCAGCTGCTGAATCATTTATATCTGGTCTTTGTCTTATTACTTTCCTTGCTTCAAATACCATTTTCCTTGAAGTGTTTCCAAAACCAGTAATCTGTCCTTCACATTCTATGTAATCACCAGCATATACAGGAGCTATAAATTCAATATTGTCATATGCTTTGAATAATCCTTCGTCCCCATCATTTTTAATCAATAATTCTGTTGCTACATCGCCAAAAAGCTGTAAAATCTTAGCTCCATCAACTAGATTTCCCCCATAATGAGCGTCATGACAACTCATTCTTACTCTTATTAATGATTTCATCTACCTAACTCCTTTCTCCCAAACCTAAGTTACTTCTAAGTAATAACCTTAAAACGTTTACTATCAACTCCCTTTTTCTCAATTTTCCACCCTAAATCCAGTCACATAACGCAAGAAAAGCACTGAAAATAAGATTTCAATGCTTTTCGTAAATAAAAGCTATTTATGTAATGAAATCTTATTTTCAATACATAAATAGCTCTCCATAAAACTTAGGATATCTAATCATCCCTTATGGCAGTGATAATGTATTGTCATTATCACCAAGAATATATTTAAGAACCAACATACTCTTTCGGCAAAGGAACCATTCATCTTTAATATTGGAGGTTCTTCTCCTTAACAATTAAAGATTACCCTCTCCTTCGCGCCTCTATTCATGTTTTATATAATATTTATATAGATTGTTATATGAATCTATATAATAATCATATTCAATTTATTATTTAATTGTGTTTGTCAAATTACTATTTCATATAGTTATAATATAATCATGATATAGTTAGCTTGGGGTCATTTTAGTTTGTTATTAGACTTATTACATTATAATATTTAAGATTACTATTATAATTATTTTTAGAAGACTTAGGGGTATGTTTTTATATTATCATCTTCTATTTTAATATTCAATTATTCTGATAATACTTTTATCATTCGAAATATTTTTTTATGGTTTAATAATTATAATAAAATAAAACTGTATATTTTATTAACTTTTTTTAAGATATGACTATTTTTTAAAGTTCATTGACATATACTATAGACATATGAAGGTGGTGGTTTTATGAATGACCATAAAAAGGTTATTATAGCTGAAATTGTATCGGCAATTGCAATAATACTAGTAGGAAGTTTATTTCACTTCTTATATGAGTGGACAGAATGTACGTTTATAGGAATATTCAGTCCAGTTAATGAAAGCCAGTGGGAACATATCAAAATAATGTTTTATCCTGTTATTTTAGTAAGCATCATTGAATATTTTTTCGTAAGATATGATGTTAATAATTTTGTGTTCGCAAAAGCTATGTCAGTACTAGTTTTTATTGGAACTACTTATTTATTGATATTCTTATATGAGTGCATTTTTGGCGAAGGTGAAATGGTACTTCATGTAGTAACATATATTATTGGAGCTTTTGTTGGTCAATTGGTAAGTTATTTTATATTAAAATCTCCAAAAAGAAGTAAATGCAAAAATCTTATAGGTTATTATATTTTTCTATTACTGTTTTTGGTAATTACTCTATTTACCTTTAGACCTTTGCAGTGTGATTTCTTTAAAGATTCTACAACAGGATATTATGGAATACCTCCTAAAAGTTGAAGATTAAGTATTCTATAAAAGTAAAATAGCTGTCTAGTAATATATTTTATGTCAGTGCTAATAAAATATATTACCAAACAGCTTTATTTTTATAAATCTATTCTCACAATATAGATTTTTCTATACAAAATTATCCATACCTATTTTACTGAGTTTTTCTCCACAATAGAATTTTAAGTGATAGAGTATATCTTTTTTATCATTCACATAGACAACTCTATTAGAAATCATCATTTTACTGTCATCATTCAATTGAAGTAATTCTTTTTCTTCACCTACAGCTTTTACAATTTCCAAGTCCATATTCATTTTGGTTACAGAAACTTTCAGTTCTTCAAATAAGTAATGAGATATACCATTTTCAAAGTTAAAATCTTTGAAGAAATTCTCCTCTTCATATACAAAATGAAAGACTTCCAGCCCAATGGGTCGTCCATCCATCATCCTGAGTCGTTTTACAAAAAGGCATTTTGTATTTTCTTTTATGCCTGTTTTTTCAGCTATTTCTGCATCTATTATAATTTCTTTTTTATCTAGTATCTTAGTACTTATGTTCAAGCCTCGCATCTTAATGAAATATGTTAAACTTACAAATGGTTCAATAGATATTCCAACTTCTCTTTGAGCTACAAAAGTTCCAATACCTTTTTTTATATATAAATAGCCTTCGTCTATAATTAACTTAATAGCTTCTCTTACTGTTCCACGTCCTGAATGATATTCTTCCATTAGCTTTAATTCTGATGGGATTTTTTCGTTTTCTTTCCAAATTCCCAAGCGTATTTTTCTTATTATATCTTCTTTTATTTGAATATATACTGGTAATGATGGATTATACTGCATACTCATCCTCCTATCTTGTTACTTATGATTATCCATTAATAATATTACCATATAATAGTGTTGGATGTCTAATTTTAAATTTAATAAATGTAATGGTGAACGGTCGTGTAGGTAGTATAGGGGAATATTACGTCAGTCAATTAAACGTCCGTGTTTAAATGACTGAGTTCGCCGTCCATGGCTCACTGCTTCATATTCCCCTATACTACCTACACTCGTTCATATATACTGATGTATAGTTGTAAAATAAAGGGGCTGGCTCACAATATATTTTAGATGATGGCAACTCAGTAATATGGCTTATGTTAAGCTCTATATTACTAAAGCTGATTACCTAAAAAATGTATTGTTAGACAACCCCTTAATGTAAACTTAATATATAATTTTAGGTAATATTACCTTTAATTTACTAGTTTACTGCTTGGACTTCTTTAATTTCAGGTATTTGCTCTTTTAGGGCTTTCTCAATAAAATTCTTAACTGTTAATTGAGAGAATGGACATCCTTTACATGAGCCTTGTAGTTCTACTCTTACAATACCATCTTCTGTTACTTCTACTAATTGTACATCGCCGCCGTCGCTTTGTAATCCTGGACGAACTTGATCTAATACTTGTTCTACTTTATCTTTCATAATTAAATCTCCTCTAGTCTACATTTTATTGGTGAAACCAATTATGTTTATAATAACCTATGTGTTTAGTTTTAGTCAACCCATATATAAATTATACAACTTTTGAAATAATTGATTTTAATTTTCTACTATTATTCATTATCTTCCTTATACAGCAATGGGAATATTTTTTTATCCAACTTATAGTTATATGCTATAATAATCACAATTACAGCTCCTACGCAAGTGACTACAGTAAAGGCTACGGAATATGAATAAGCATCGATAAGCCATCCCATCAATACACGTCCTCCAACTGCTCCTATGAAAGCGCCAATATTACGATAACTATTTATTCTTCCTCTATGAGAAGCTGGGATTCTTCTGCTTAGGTAAGGTGAAGCTCCCAACATATTAATGACTTCACCTAGAGTAAAGGCAAACATCATTACAAAGAACAGAGGATATGCTGGTGAATCTCTTATGATGAGAAAGCTGAATGAGTATAAAAATATACCTATAATCACTTTCTGTAATTCATGCAATGATTTTAATAGCCAGGTCATCAATGGTGTGAAGATTATTACAACCAATCCATTAAAGCTCGATATGAACCCGAAGTATTTTCCTCCCTTTTCTAGAAATAAAGTTTCCATATATAGTGGTACTGAAAAGCTCCATTGTTCGTATATGAAAGCTGCAAATATAAATACTATGAGTTGAATCAATACTGATTTTCGTTGTTTCAGAATCGAGAATGAAGTCATTTTTTCATCTTCATCATTTTCATATTCATTTTTTTCTTCTTCTTTGATATCTTGAATATTGATTGTCTTTACAAAAACAATAATCAATATTGTAGATGTAAGTGTTGTTAATCCATCAATAATAAAGGCTAGACTTAGATAGTTTTCAAATAAAAATCCTCCTATAGCGGCTCCAACCATAAATCCCAGATTATGTCCTAGATAGGATAATGAATATACTTTTTCTCTCTCTTGTGGTTTAGATACGTCCGCAATCAATGCTTCAAAAGCAGGACCTTCTATATTAGCAAAAATACCTGCCGCAGCAAATAATATAGTCATTAAATTACCAGGTTTCACGAATGCACAGGATATAAAGAAGGTAACACTGATCAAGTCAAATATTATTATTAATTTTTTACGATTATACTTATCAGCAAGTTTACCACCTATTATATTAGCTGGTATAAACAATACTCCTATACCTACTGAAATGTATGATATAGTTAAGGCAGAATATCCTATCTTTCTACTTAGAATAAGGGTTAATAGAGGCCAGATGAAAGCACCCATATTAGTTATGATTCTAGCATAAAATATAACATATGCTGATTTGGATAGACCTTTGTATTGAGAAAACATATTGAGTATCTTTTTAAACATGTAAAATTCCTCCAGTAAATTATAATATAATCATTTTAATAAATGGAGTTGAGCCTATGTCAAGTGATTATATTAACTGTTTATAATCAATATTTTTGAAAAGATAGGGTTAACCCCACCTTACCTTTTGCCATAAAAAGCGTATAAATAGACTTTTTCACCTTTTGTAAAATAATTTTCATATTCTCCAGCAGTTTCAATGTAATCATATATATAATCTTCCATTTTTTTCTCATATCCCAGACTTTTAATATCCTTTTTGATATTATCCTTGATGAAATTCTTTCTATACTCTACATTAATCAAACTTGAATTACTGAAGTTTTGAAATAAGATATAAGCACCAATTAACGACGCTTGTTTCTTAATATAATGATTAATAGAATTCAATAAATATTCTTTATTGTTAAAACCATAATTACTGGTACCAGCTATATCTAGAAGTATATCAACAGATTCGTTTTTGATAGGTATCTGTAAAAAGTCAGAACAAATAAAAATAATATTCTTATCACATTTAGCTTTTTCAAGCATTTTTTTAAGATATCTATGCATCGTAATATTATGGTCAACTGCAATATATATCACATCATCCGAGAGATCATTTAGAATATTCCTTAAAATAAATCCTAATCCCGAACCTACTTCAAGTATAACTTTATCTTTAAAACCATGCCAATCTATCTTTTGACGCACCAATTCAATACCTTTATATAAATTATCAATAAAATGTTGGTCTGTATTTATAATATAATTACTGATGCTATATGGATTATCGCTATAATCTTTATCATAATTGCCATCTACTATGAGTATACCATCATCAATAGAATATTCTTGTCCACATTTACATTTAAGCTTTCCCTGAATTATCTCATTATTATTTATTATTCCATCATTAAGTGTTAGATTTCCTTTACAGCTTCTACAAGTAAACATATCCAAAAACCTAATGTTGATACCCCTTTTATAGGGCTTTTGTCGATTTTCATTTGCTAGTTTTTGTATTTCTTTTTCCAGACTGACTTTCACATTAATAAGATGTTCTATTTCTTTTTCAATGTTATTATGCTTATCTATAAATAACTTTTGATAGTAGTCATTCTTTTGATAATCTGAATATTTTCCTAATAATTGCATTCGAAATATATTTCTAATCTCATTTAATGAAAACTCCATGTTTTTTAACATTAGTATTTGTTCTAAACTTGTTTGGCATTTTTCATCAAAGTAGTATTGACCCGATTTCTTATTAGGAACTATCAAATCTAAGTCCATATAATGTCTAATTGTATCTTTACTAACTTTATTATGTTCTGCAAATTTACCAATCCTCATTATATCACCATCGTATTACTTAATATTTATACATACAAGAATTATATCATATTTTGTTGTGTGTTAATTACAATTATATTTCATATTCAGATAAAACACAAATATAATTGTGCACTATGTACTTTTTAACTATAGATGAAGATTAGGCTAAACAAAAAATCCATGCTACTATAAATATTAGTCACATGGATTTTTTATTAATGTATTATTGTTATTGGTATAACTAATTTCATTATACTACTTTTTTTCTATATCTTTTCCACAATAAGGACATATGGAAAATTCTTTCTTTACGTACCTACTACAATTGGAACATACATCAGCTAATTGATGTCCACAATTAGGACAAATATTATAATCTGATTCTACTGCACTACCACAATTAATACATCTTGATTTATTTTTTTCATTGCTTCGAACTACCAAATAAATGATTAACCCTATGAAATAAGGAACATACATAACAATTAAAGTCCACATCCAAGGGTCCATCTGTAATCTCTTAGCATCTTTATGAACTAATATACCCATGATAATTGGAATTAATGAAATAAATAAACCAAACACACCCACTATAATTGAAGGAATAACATCCTGCTCTTTGATTGTACCACTTAGGATTACAATAAATACCATACTCCCTATACCTAATATTATAACTGAAGTAATAATCCAAAATATTATTTTAAACTTATTAGTATTCTCGTTCATACAATTAACCTCCTAATAATTATGACAGTCGAGATATTTCTTTAACAATTACATCTTTGAAAATTAGAACTACTGCTAAAATACTCACATTAATAGTCATTGTAACAGATAAAATAATGATCCATTGATACAGCTCAAGAGTAAAGTAAAAACCTATACCGAGTATTGAAGCAACTGTTATAATAAAATTTATTCCTATAGCAAATGCAGCAATCCAAGGAACAGCACCATCTTTTCTTTCATTATCCTTTTGTATTTTTTCATAAGTCTTTATAGATAAATTTTTGGGTATTGTTATTTCTTGCTTGCTTAATTTTTTAAGTTCCTTGTCAATATCAATATTATGTTTTTCATCTGGTTTATGGCTCATCATTTCACCTCCAACTTCTCTTTTAATATTTTTTTAGCCTGATTCAATCTAGATTTTACAGTTCCTTCAGGAACACTAAGTATATAACTTATTTCCTTGATAGTCTTTTCTTCAAAGTAGAAAAGAAGAATAACTACCTTATAATGTGGTTTTAGTTCTAACACTGATTTTTTTAATTCCTTAGAAATATCTTTGAATAAAAATTCTTCTTCTGGCAAAGGATCTTTTGAGGGTATGGATGCTAATTCTTTATTCATTTTATCTTCTGCAAAATAATTTTTGATTTTACTGGACCATCTTTTTTGTTTACGATACCAATCTTTATACGTATTTGATGCAATAGATAGTAACCAATTTTTAAAAAGATATTTGTCTGAATACAGTTTTATTTTTGAATAAGCTTTTAACCATGTTTCTTGAAAAAGATCTTTTCCCTCTTCTTGGGAACCGGTTAGATAGAAACAATATTTATATAGCATGCCTTCATATTTTTCAATAAGTATTTCAAAATATTCACTATATCCATTTTTACATCTTTCAATGATTATTTTTTCATCCAAGTCCTCACCCCTTTTGCTCTTGTCTGCCTACATTTATTATTACGAGCGAGATAGTAAAAGGTTCGAAAAAAAAATTATTTAATTTCTTATATATTTTAAAATTTACAAATTCATTGGTGAGGAAATGAAATATGCAATAATAACTATGGCATCAATAGTAATCCAAATAACATTAAAAAGCATTAATATTATTGTTGAAACTATGTTAGTCCTTGTTATAATTAAATGCATTATTGAAGATATTACCCCAGCAATAGGTAAAATGTGTAACACAATTAATAATATATTAACTGTTATTCCACCATTATACTCATCTATGGAAGCCAAACTGTAAATTATTATTATTGTACCTATAGTTGTAATTAAAAACGCAAATAATGGAAATAAACGACTCAAAAAAATATTTCTTAATCTTTTCATGATACTACTCCCTTCTATTATTAAATAGTATAATATTAAAACCAATAAATTAAAAGGGGTATGTTTTTAATAATCACTATTAGTTAGTATAAAAAAAGCATCCTTTCGGATGCTAAACATTCAATCTAAAATTCAAATTCAGAAATTTTAACATTCTTCCAAATTTCATCATTAATTTCTATTTTATAATCAGCTTGCCATTCTTCAACTTTTTTATTAAATGCTTGTAGCTTTAATTGTTCAATGGCTTGAGCTTTTATATTAGCTTCATTATCTTTTATCGCTTTAATATCTTCCTCAGTAGGTTCTATCACTTCTTCTAATTTTATGACATGGTATCCATAACCAGTCTCAACAATTTTACTTATTTCTCCTGGCTTGAGATTAAAAGCAGCTTCTTCAAATTCTGATATCATTTCTCCTCTTGCAAAAGTATATTCTCCACCATTATCTTTAGAACCAGGATCTTGTGAATATTCTTTTGCTAGAGCGGCAAAATCTTCTCCTGCTTTAGCTTTAGCTAATATTTTCTCAGCTTCTTTTTTAGCCTCTACCTTTTTGTCTTCTGACAAAGGTTGATTACTATCATCTACTGTTTTTATTAATATATGTCTTGCTCTAACTTTTTTAGCATAATATTCATAACCATTTTCTTGATATCTCTTATATTGTACATTTTGGTCTAATATAGCGTTTAGTTTCTCTTCATCAACAGTATAATCCTTCATTTCTTTATTATATAATAATTTATATAACTCTTGATTTTCCATTGTTTTCTTAACAATTTCTTGAGTAATACCACTTTTGCCAGTACTTTCTTTCTGCAATGCGCTCATAAAACTATTAACTTGGCTATCAATACCTTTTTGTTGTTCATCAGTCAATTTTATACCCTTTTGTTTGGCTATTAAACCTATAAGGTTACTAGATTGAGCTGCACTAATGGCATTATCTTTAGCTACCTGTTCTACAGATTGCCCATCTTCTGTTGTCTGTTCCCATACATTAGGTCCGAAATATGATTCATATTGAGTTTTTATTTGTCCTAAATATAGATTGATTTCACCAAGGGTAATCTTATTTTCTCCATTTATAGTAACTATAGTATCTTCATTATTATTATTAGGTTGTGTAGATAATATAATTGATTTGGTATCATTTTCCCACCCTACTGATACACCAAGAGCATCGCATAATGAACGAACAGGTAAGTAAGTTCTTCCATTATATATGATTGGTTCTAATTCAGTTCCATCAGTATCTTTTGGACTAAATTCTTCACCGTCCAATACTGTTTTGATCTCATAAGATATCTTAGCGGTTATATCTTTTACTAACCCACTAGCTGAGACTCCTATTACAGCAGCTGATAAAAAAGTTGCAGTAACAAATCCTAAAATAAAATGTTTATAATTCTTCATTTCTTCCTCCTTTGTCCTAAGTAAATAATCACATATGTAAGTTATTTATACTTCTTATTCAGATTAATTCATAAATATGGTATAAATAATGCAAATAATAATATAATTTAAATTTTCTTTAATTATATTATTATAATGATATCAGATAATAAGACATAGAGCAATAAAAAATTCCATATAATTCAAAAAGGAATATCCCCCAATATAATTCTATTCAATGCCAACATAGACCTTTCTATCTGGAATATAAAATAAAAATATATTAGAGAGATAATCCTTCTACTTATTCTTGCTCATATGGAATTTATAGCAAAGTGAACTTTTTAGTATAAGTATCTGCTGAATTACATCCTACCATTGCGTGGAAATCTCCTGGTTCACTTACTAATTCACAATCTATATTATAATATCTTAACATTTCTTCTGTTATCACAAATTCAACTTTTGATTCTTCCTGTGGTTCAAGCTCTATTCTTTTGAATCCCTTTAGCTCTTTTACTGGTCTTACAGTACTTCCTACCAAATCTCTTATGTAGAATTGTACTGTTTCTGTTCCTTTTCTATCACCAATATTTTTTACTGTTACAGAAGCAGTTATTTTATCATCCTTAGTCATTTTATCAGAACTTAAAGTGAAATCTTTATATTGGAACTGTGTATAACTAAGTCCATATCCAAAAGGATAAAGAGGTTCATTGGGAATATCTATAAACTGAGAAACATACCTTGTTTCAGCAGTATTAGCTGTTTTTGGTCTGCCTGTATTATAGGAATTGTAATATACTGGTATTTGACCTGTAGCATAAGGAAAACTCGTTGTCAGTCTGCCAGAAGGATTGAAGTCTCCGTATAACACTTCAGTAATAGCTGATCCACCTTCTGTACCAGGAAACCAGGCTTCTATTATTGCAGGAGCTTTTTTACTGAGATTTGTTATTTCTAGTGGACGACCGCTAAATAATAAAACTACAGTAGGTTTGTTTAGTCTTAAAATTTCTTCTGCAAGTCTTTCCTGTACTCCAGGTAATCCTATATATGCTCTACTTCCACCTTCACCACTCATCTCTGAACTTTCTCCTAAGGCTAATATAACAACGTCAGCTTCTTTTGCTACATTTACAGCTTCTTCAAAACCACTTTCATCATGACCATTGACATCACAACCCTTTGCATATGATATAAGGTTATTTCCAATTTCATTAATCAGATTTTCTTTTAGAGTTGTAATTTTTTCTTTTCTTCCTTGCCATGACCAACCTCCAAGTAAATCAGTGCTATCCCCTTTTGGTCCTATAACAGCTATTTTCTTATCCTTAGATAGAGGTAATACATTATCATTCTTCAAGAGTACTATTGATTCTCTAGCAACTTTTCTTACGGCTTCTTTGTGTTCATTACACATAAACATTTGTTTTGCTTTATCTCCATCCATACCTCTGTACGGGTCACTGAATAATCCTAGATCTTTTTTCAACTGCAGTATTCTAAGTACAGCTTCATCTATTAATTCTTCTTGTACCCTGCCTTCTTTTACAAGGTTTTCAAGATTGTTAATATAACAAGAAGTCATCATTTCAACGTCTACCCCTGCACTTATAGCTTTTTCAGCCACTTCTTCATCATCTGCTGCAACACCGTGAACCTGCAATTCTCCAACAGCACCCCAGTCGGAGATAACAACACCATCAAACTGGAAGTTATCCCTTAGAATATCTTGCATAAGATATTTACTGCCAGAAGCAGGTACACCATGAATTGTATTAAAAGAAGTCATAACCATCTTAGCACCCTCATCTATAGATGCTTTATATGAAGGAAGATAGTATTCTTTTAATTGTCTATCGGATAAATCAACTGTATTGTATTCTCTCCCAGCTTCTACCGCACCATAAGCTGCAAAGTGTTTTACACAAGAAGCTATATTATAATTAGAAGATAAATCTCCCTGATATCCTTCTACAAAAGCTTTACCAAAGACACTATTAAGATATGTATCTTCTCCAGTAGACTCCATCACTCTACCCCATCTAGGGTCTCTAACCAAATCTACCATAGGTGAGAAAGTCACATGCACCCCTGAAAGAGCTGCTTCTTTGGCAGATACTTGTCCACACAACACAGCATTATCAAGATTCCATGTACATCCTATTGCAAGGGGTATAGGAAAAATGGTTCTGTATCCATGAATGATATCAGCCATAAATAATAGAGGAATCTTTGTACTGCTTTTATCTAGGTATTTATCTTGAATCCTCCGAGCTTCTTCAGCATCTTTTACTCCTAGAACACTACCTGAAACCCATATTTTTTCTTCTGATATCCCTAGGTCTTTTAAGGGTCCAGTAAGTTCTCCTTCAGAATCTTTTATATAAAATTGGGAAGCTAATTGCTGTAATTGTCCAATTTTTTCTGATAGAGAAAGTTCTTTCAATAACTCATTTATATCAACTTCTTTATTCATTATTACACCTCACATGGAATAATTATATCATTAACTGTTAGCAACTTTCCCTGATAACAAGTTCTGATGAAAGACTTATTAAATTAGAAACCTTTTCTCCTTCTAATTTACTTATAAGACTGTTGGCAGCCATTGTCCCTAGTCCAAAACATGGTCTATGTACAGTACTTAGATTAGGAGTAACATATTTACATAGCTCTATATCATCAAACCCGATAATTGCCATTTGCTCTGGAATACTGATTCCGCACTCTTTAAAAGCACGCATGGCACCTATTGCCATTTCATCATTACTAACAAAAAAAGCACTAGGCAACTCTTCTAAAGGAATATTTTCCAAGAACTCTCTAACAACTTGGTATCCTCCTTCTTCTGTAAAATTAGAAGTTAGACACCACTGTTTTGGAAAATCCAAATTAAATTTATCCATAGCATTTTTAAATCCTTTATAACGTGTATTGTTATCATAAGAATTGTTTGGACCTCCTAGGAAACCAATTTTTCTGTGTCCATTTTCATAAAAGTAGTTAATTGCCTCATAAGCTCCTGATTCGTTATTAATTAGAATACTAGTTATATTTTTATTTTTTATTTCTCTATCTAAAACTACTATAGGGAAATTATCCCCTGCTAGGTCTTTTATCATATTATCACTTAGATATGAAGCCAAAATAACAGCGCCATCCACAAATCTTTCAGATAATACTTTTGTTATTTCACTTTTCTCTGAAAAGCATTCAGCTGCAATAACTTCATACCCATATTTTTTAGCAGCTTTACTTACACCGTGCATGATTTCTTGATATATAGGTCCAATGAATTCATTTACCACTACTGCTATCATTTGGTTTCTTTTCATTTTTAAGCTTCTTGCAATACCACTAGGTTTATAATCCAATTCTTTTACAGCAGCATAGACTTTTTTCTTGGTTTCTTCGCTTATGCTTCTTGTTCCGTTTAGAGCATATGATACTGTGGATATAGAAACACCTGCTAATTTTGCTACATCTTTTATTGTAGGCACTTATCATCACCCTCTTCTATCCCTGTTTTTACCTATTATAACATATCACATTAATATACTAAAACTAATATAACTTACTCAACGTAGATATTAACAATACCTTCTTGCTTCAAAATATCTTCAAAAATATTCTTATCGATGATAGCTCCACCTTGACGATATTCATTATCAATTATGTCAAAATCTATTTCTTTATCATTTACAATAACTTTTCTTATTGTACCTGTATCACCCTTTATATGATAGATCCATTTAACAGGTTTTCTCATATAATTATAATTCATAATCAATCCATCCAAATCCTTACTAAGAATAGGATCAATAATTATTGAATCAGATGTCATCCTTATACCAAGGATATTGCTTATAATTTGATTCAGATATATTCCAGGGCCACTTGAATATATACGCCATCCGCCTTTTACACCTATATCACCATTACGAAGCTTATCAAAGTTCTCTTGATATATATATCTATCATTGAACATTCCTTCAGAACTGCTGAAATATGTGTTGCTCTGTCTTATTTCTGCATTTGGAACTTTTTCTTTTATAAGTATGGGATTTATCTTCATCATTGCTTCCCATGTTTCCTGAGCCAATCCTAACTTAGCCACAGCCTCTATATATCTAATATGAGCATGAATATAATTTAGACTTATCTCTCTTCCAACATTAGATGCTTGTTCAGCTCTTTTAAAATATTCAATGACTCCACCTTTGTAACTTGCAGGACGATTCATGAGTCTAACTCCATCAGTACAATTAAGGTGTTCATCTATAATGCTTATATTCATATCAGCTTGCTGTTTTGATACTAATTCCGAAATTATACTTCTTGTCATAGGCAACAATCTATATTCAATACCTGTTTTACTATCTTCTGGATGAAGCATATATTCCATATCTTTTTCATTTTCAAAATACGCAAATCCTGCAATCACTTCACCTTTTATCAATAATTCATTAAAATCTTTATTGATCGCTTCTGACAATCCTATAAGTTCTTTGGACCAGTCCTTATCTACTTGTTCAAGAACTTCACCAAGTTGTTTAATTACCTGATATGTAAGTGCTACAGTCCATGAACTTACTAATTTCTCTTTTAATTCTTCACTGGCAGGTTGAAGTGTATCATCCCAATCTCCTCCAGCATAAGAGATTAAAGTTGTATCATGCATGAAACGCTGTTTTATGGTATCTACAGCATATTTCATATGTTCTAAAAGTGTTCTTTGCTCATTAGCTATGCTACCATCAATATTTCTAAAACCAATTGATTTATTCAGAATATCCACATCACCTGTAACTCTTAGATAATCTCCAACTACTTTCAACGGCCAAAGCACTACATCTCCATGACAATCTTCCTGTTGTATATGATAATCATCAATCATGAACCATTGAGGCCATTCTTTATTTTCAAAAAACTGATGTGAATATATTTCAATGATTATATCTCTAACCACTTCATAATGCTGAGTCGCCATAAAATATTCAATAGGTCCCTGACAGATGTCTCTAGTTCCCCAAGCTGCTCCACCTGGTTGTTCTAATCCATGAGGTACAGCATAATGTACCATGGCATTATGTGTGTACCACCAGAAAATCTCATTTATCTTAACTAAGTCAGAATTATCTTTCCCTGGTAAATCTAAGCTGAAACCACAAGTAAGTCTTTCGTAGAATTCATCATATTTTTTCTTCTCTGTTTCAAAACTATAATTATATGTTTTGTCTTCTCTATATCCAAGATTCCCTGATATAATTAACTGTACAGATGACGAAGGCATAATTTTCAGTGTTAATAATGTACCATTACGAACCTTGTCATCTTCAAAGAATATATTATCTTGTATAACATCCATTTGTGAACCATTCAACTTAATAGTATAATGAAGCTTCTCGTAAACTCCTGCTGTGAAACTATTAGAATCTGGTCTAAGGACTATTCTATTATTATCTATCTCAGCTTCACATTGATTTTGAAATTCATGCTCTCCCATTACCAATTGATTAGTAATAAGCATCTCATATGCTCTATCAAGTTCAGATTTAATTTCTAATATAACATCTGAAGAATCAGCCGCTACATAACTAGTAACAATCAACATATCTCCATCAACTTTATAGTACCATCTTGCAAAGTTCTGTCCCATCTCATATGCAGCAGGTAGAGTTAAAATACGGTATCTTCCATTACATTTTATATAAATGCGTTGTCCTGAATTCTTTTGTATATTCAATGTTCCTCTTGTTTGAGACACCATCTTGTTAAGAGAGGTATTACCTGCTACAAGCTGTGAATTAAAAACACCATACATATAATTAGTAGACGTTATAGTCTCTTTACTTATTTTTTTCTCATCTATGGCATTTGCAATGATATGTCCGCTAGGTCTTTCTTCCAGCAATTCTTTTTCTTGTAAAACAATATGCCTATGCCCATTACTGAAAAAGGAAAGCAATTTATCTTGAGCTCTTTCTTCTAGAATTCGTGTAGGAAAATATTTATCTAACTCATGGTCACTAAATGCATCACTATATAAAGGTTCACCTATACTATTAGATAAACTAACTTTTTTGACTCTTATAAAATCATCTTTTTTTGCCTTATCAATATACTTCCATGCATTTTCTTTTTCTTCATTAAATTCAATTGCACTAACAGCTTTTTTGAAGTTCATTTGAAATACTCCATAAAATCCGAAATTTACTGGTTTGTCCAGTGTTATTTTTTCAGTTTGAAGAGCAATATAACTTAATTCATATTGATAATTCTCATTTTCAAGATTACCTTCTAAAGCTACTTCTTGATTATTCTTTTTATATGACTTTCCAAAAAACTGTGACTGATCTGTTGAATAACCTACAATTTCTATATCTTTGCTTCCCTGTTGAATATATGGATATCCACAAGATTGTTTTTGATTTTGTCTGGAACTTATAATATATCCACACTTTCCTTTTAAGACTTTATGGTCTATATATTGACTGATGTACAATTCGTTGGCTAATACTCCACCTTTATCTGCAATACTTATATCTTGTCCATATACTATATCTACCGTTTCATTATTTCCATCCAGTATGATATCGTAACACCATGTACTTTCATTAACTAGAGTAAGTGTTATTTTATATATTATTCCTTCAATATTACCTTCCCATCTAACACTTTCATCATTATAGGAAAATAAACTATTAGAATTTATACCTAACAATTTATAGTTTTCAATCTTAGTATCTTTGTAAATACGAAGATATATATTATTTATTGAACCATAGATAGGGTCACCTATCATCTGATTGATCATTATTTCATTGTTTCTTATTTCTCTTAAATCTCCTGTATCTAAAAAAGCAAATTGCGTACTATCTTTTTTAATACTTATAAGATTATTTTCTTGTCTTAATCTCAATATGTGCATCCTCCTATTTTATTCCTGAAGTCACAAATCCTTCCATGATGTGTTTCTGGAATATGCAAAAAATAATCATTATAGGTACTACCATTATTGAAGCACCTGCCATCTGTAAAGCGAAGTTGGTTACATTTTGTCCCTTTAATAAAGATAATCCTACGGATAATGTATAGAATTTCTCATCATTGGCAATTATCAACGGCCATAAAAAATTATTCCATCCTGCTATGAATGTCAATATTCCCTGTACTGCTAAAATCGGTTTTGATATTGGTATAATCAATTTAAAAAATATATAATATTCCCCTGCGCCATCTATTCTGGCAGCTTCCATTAGTTCATTAGGAACTCCTCCCATGAACTGCTTGAAGAGGAATATATTAAATGCACCTACAAGACCTGGAAGCACAATACCTAACATAGTGTTAATAAGTCCCATCTTATTAAGTATGAGATAAACTGGAATCATAGTAACCTGTGAGGGAATCATCATTGTTGCAAGTACCATATAGAATAGAAACTTCTTCCCAGGAAACTTAAATTTACCAAAGGCATATCCTGCCATAGCATTGAATAATAATCCAATAAAGAATATGGCAACTACTATTAAAGTGTTTTTCAAGTAAACCAAGAAATTCAATTCTTCAAATAATTTTATATAATTTTCTAATGTTGGTACTTTGGGAAATAAAGTTGGCGGTACAAGCATAGCTTCATTTGCATGTTTGAATGAAGAAAAAATCATCCAAATGAATGGTGTCAACATTAAAATACCACCTATGGTAAGTAATATTATCACAATAATCTTATCTATTTTCATTTTATCTTTTTTCATTTTTCTCACCTCAGTTATCATAGTTTTATTCCCATGCATCTTGTTTGTTCATTCTAAATTGTATAAGCGTTACTATAATAATGATTACAAATAATACAAATGAACCTGCAGCAGCATATCCAAACTGACTTTGCTTAAATCCATTCTGATAGATGAATAATGCCATTGAATTGGTTTGTCCCAGAGGTCCTCCGCTTGTCATGACCATTGGTTCTTCAAAAAATTGTATCCAACCTATTAAAGTCGTTATAGTAACAAAGAATGTAGAAAACCTTAACTGAGGTAATGTGATATAACGTAAAGTCTGGAATTTCTTAGCTCCATCAATTTTAGCTGCTTCATAATATGATTTTGGTATACCCTTTAGGGCAGCTAAAAATATCAACATATTTATTCCTATAGCTTTCCACACAGCTAAAATAATAAGTGATATCTTTGCAAGTATAGGATCTTGCAACCATCGTAGTCCTTCTAATCCTAATCCATTTAAGATATTATTCAAAAGACCGTAATTTGTATTATATAAGAATCCCCATACAACTGCTACTGCAACGATATTAGTAACGGCAGGGGCATAGTATACTACTCTAAAAAAGGAAAATATCTTTTCTGTACCATAATTTATCAAAAGTGCTGATGTAAGAGATAAGAAAACTACAAAAGGTACACCAATCACAACATAAAATATTGTATTACGAATCGCTTGATGAAAATCAGCATCTTTCAATAATTCAATATAGTTTTCAAGTCCAATAAAATCAATATTATTAAAGTTAGCTAATCCTTTGATATTCATGTCTGTGAAGCTTATTCCTACAGAAACAAAAATTGGAATGATAGAAAACATAAATAGCAATATAATAGCTGGAGCTATGAATAAGTAAGGATATTTGTATTTATTCAATTTACTGATAAAATTTTTCATTTAGTCACCTGATTTCTGATTAAAATGGGGCTGTCGGATAGCCATCCAAAAAAATGTATTATCCGACAGCCCCTTATTTTATGTATAAGTAATTAAAACTAATTACTTATCAAGCATCTTTTCAACTGTCTTGTTCAATTCATCTAATTCTGTTTCAATATCAGCTCCACCGATACTAATTTCTTCGAGGCTTTTCTTAACTTCCATTGCTATAGATTCCCACTCTGGAATAAATGGTGCTATTTTTGAATTTTTCATTTGTTCTCCAAAAGCACTGAAGAATGGGTCACTTACAAGGCTATCATCATTCCATGCTTCTGTTCTTGCAGGTAAGCATTTCGCTACGTCAAACCATTTTACTTGTGTTTCTACTTCTGTCATATAAGAAATGAATTTCAAAGCTGCTTCTTCATTTTTAGTATTATCAAAAATAACAAGATTGGAACCACCTACAGATGATGTATTATTTTCTTTAGCTGGAACAGTACGAACAGCCCATTTTCCATCTATCTCTGGAACTTGATTCTTGATAATGTTTATCATCCATGGTCCACTTACAAACATTGGTTTGATTCCTTCTTTGAAAGCTTGGATTAAATCCATATCATCCTGAATTGGTGCTAATCCTTCTTCAAAGAAACTATTAAGATATTTTACTGCTTCAACATATTCTGGCTCATTAAATAGAGGTTTACCATCTTTTATTATTTCTGAACCATTTTGCCATCCGTAAGGAATTGAGAATACTTGGTCTGCTAAGTCAAAACTTATTCCGTAGTACTCATCTCCTCTTGCTGATAGCTTAGTCGCTGCGTCCTTTAATTCATCCCATGTGTTAGGTCCTTCAGGATATCCTACTTCTTCTAATAAGTCAGTTCTGTAGAACATAGCACGTGTATCAACATACCAAGGTACCCCTATATATTTACCATCAAATTTTGTAGTACCTACTGAACTATCAAAGTAATTAGCAGGGTCTAGATTAGGATACTCGTCAATATATTGTGTTAGATCTTTTAATACTCCAGCTTCTGCAAATTCTGGAATCCATGTTGTACCTAATTGAACAACATCTGGTCCTTTACCTGAAGCAACTGCCATTAATAATTTATCATGTGCCTGATCCCAAGGAATAGCTTGTACAACCATATCAATATTAGGATTTTTTGTTTCAAAATCATTTTCAATCTCTGATAATAATTTTGCTTCTTCACCCATACCCCATATATTTAAAGTTACTTTTTCATCTACACCTTCTGTTTTCGAGTCATTTTCTTTTGGAGTACTATCATCTTTTGAACCGCATCCTACAAAAAGTGATACAGTCAATAACATACAGAGAACTCCTGCTAAAAATTTCTTACTCATAATTATTTCCTCCTTTAATTATCAATATAATGTTTTCGAAACGTTTAAACTGTTAGCCAAAAAAATTTTATTAGCTTGTAAGTATAATAACATCTTATTTTATATTTTTCAAGTTTATTTTTTATAATTTGTATATTTTTTTTATTTTATTTGAATTTATATTGTTATATTTTGCCTCATTCTATGTTTTATTTTGAGCAATATTATATTCAAGATTATATTTTTATTCGATACGTTTCACCTATATATAGGTTTTTTCATCTGATTTATCCTCTTTTAGCTCTATTACTTTTTTATTCTTTTATATTTGAGTATCCCTCATATTGTCAATTTTTATTCCAACAAAAGGATTAATAAATCTCATAAAATGGCATATAAAAATCACAGGAAATAATTAATTCCTGTGATTTATGTGGCATAAATATTTTATTATCTTAATAAATAGGCTAAATAACTTCTAAAAACATTAGTAACAGGATTCCACAAAATATGAATCCACTTACTGTCAGCATATTTTTCTTGTCTTCATTATTAAAACTATTTTTTATATGTATAATGGATTTATATAATAAAACGCTTAGTATTAAGATGCTTGTTAACTCAGTCAAATGTATATTAATATTCCCAATATAGTCATATTTATTAATGACTTCACCTATTTTGATTATTAAAATATAAATCAATCCAATTATATTAGCATACCAAAAAATATTTAATTTTCTTTTGTATGCAACAACTACTATTATACTGGAAATCAACATTATAACACTATAAATAATTATACGATAATCTTGGAAATACACAAATTCATATAGGGTTTTAGTATAATATGAAAATCCTTGGTGAAATAAAAATGTTATAGTCACAAAAACTATGTTATATATATTTAACCATATTAGCGAAAATTCCAAAACTTTTTCTTGTATTTGATTATCTTTATAATCAATATTTTTTTTACCTCTATTTAACAAATACATTATTCCCCAAAAACATAGTAGACCAATCAATATAACATCTACACTTATTGATATAATCAGAGATGCAAAATAATTTGGCTTCACTTTATCGATTTCATCATCATTAAAACTATTAAAAATGCTAAAATCTTCTAAATCAATATTTTCTTTTAAAACTGCTAATGATTTATCAATTAGTTCATTTATATTATTGTCACACCTTATACTATAACTATATTCTCTATATCCTATTATCAAAATAACAACAATTACGGTCAATATACATATTACACTCATTTTTAAACGTTTGTTCATATAATTACTCCTCATATATTATATCCTTATCTCTTGCATTAGTTATCAATTACTGCTCATACATTATATAATCCATTTCTTCATAATTAAAATCATTATATAACTTTTTAACATTCTCTTTTACTTCATCATCAACCACAAACCAATGACCATCTACTTCAATTTCGTTTCCTATGAATGTTAAGGTATGTGAACCCTTATTAATCTTAATTAGCAGTTCCCAACCTTTCTGACTTTGAAAAGCTCTTAATATTAATGGTTTACCTTTTATTTGATTATAGTAGTTAACGAATTTGGCTATATCTTCTTTTCTGGTTATTTTCTTAACTTTTGGCGGAGATGGAAGGGTAGCTATGGTTATGCTTTTTATATTTTCTTCATGTAGCGTAGGCTTTGTTGATATATATTTAACCACTAAGATAATAAGTACTAATATTAAGAGTAATATTATTATTTTCTTATATCTTCTCATAATTAACACCATTCCTTAAAGTCTTAAACACCTTCTACAATATACAAAATATGCATTTTGTTAAAATCATTGATTTATTATATTGAATAACTCACTTTTTTGTTGTATTCGTTCTATTCCTAAATCACTAAAATTCAGTTCAATATTAAAGCATTCTTTTAATGCTATACTTGTTTCTCTTAATACATCAGCACACCAATATTCATTACCACTAGAAAGTTGGTCATAGCGGTCAACATCTTCATACAAAACTTTTGCTTTACTATAATATTTCTTAGATTTATTATTATCAAGCAATAAATATATATCACCCAGTAATTCAACATTCATTGCATATTCATTGGCAAGCCTAATATTAACATTTTGATTCAATACCTTTTTCTGTGAGAAAGCAATTAATTGTGCTAGTAAATTTGAGTATTCACTATTTATATATTTATAATAGTAACAACTTACATTAAGCAAACTATGGGCTTGATAATTATAAGTAAGATAATTATTGAAAAATAGTTTATTAGCACTTTTATAGTTCATTCCAATAAGTTCGTAGATAGATGCTAATTCATTGTATCTTTGTTCTTTCAAAAGCATTATTCTTACTTTTGTCAAGAAATCGTTTTGAGTAATTAAACCCAATAAATCATTTTCAATAGTATGTACTGATTCTTTAATTAACGAATTTAAATAATCACGATATATATCTTTTGTATTTAGCATGAAATATAATCACCCCATATATGAATCTCTCTTCTTCATCTGCTCTATCCAATTAATCATTGTATCAAAACAAAGTTTTGAGCATCCTACATTACAGTGTCCTTCACCATATTCTTTCTCAGTAAATAATCGGTAAGTTAGAGAACGTACATTAACTAATGAATCCAACTCTTCTTTATAGAGTTCCTTGTTGATAAAATGGTCTTTTTCAGCACCTATTACTAACATATCCTGATTAATTCTATGACCAACATCAACCATTTGATAGGTGTTCAGCTTCTTCAGATATTCAAATGGGGATTCAACTTCATATGCATACATACCATGTTTTATTCCCCAATCAACTGTTGGATCTTTTTTCATTAGCTTTTTTACTTTAGAATTTATAATCCACTTGAAGTTATTGTTAAGCATCCATTTAACAATCCCTCTAGCTGATTTTGGAAATGAATAAAGAGCAACGCTAAGAAAATTTGGGAATATAGACCATCCAATTACCCTTTTTATTCTTTTATCAAATGCAGCGGCTCGTGGAGCAAGCATACCACCAAGAGATGCTCCAATTATGGTTATATCCTCAAGTTTTAATGCATCAAGAATTGCCTTTACTGGTTTCTCCCAATATGGTGTGAAATGTTTTCCTTGTTCTCTTACTACCCCGCCTTGACCGGGACCTTCAAATAAATAGACATCAAAACCATTCTCAGCAAAATAAAGCATTGGATAGAAAAACTCTTCATAGTATGAATCATTGCCTCCATGAAGAAGAATCGTATCCTTCTTCTCTCCAATAGCCTTCGTATACATAACCGGTAGCGCAACCCCTTCATAGTCTACCTTTAACCTTTTTACTTTATTATTTGAAAAATGATCTTGGTAATAATCATAAAAAAGCTTTGTAGCAAGCTGATAATATTTTAGTTTATCTTCATCTCCGTCATACATAAAAAATTCACTCATACGATAATAAGCTATTGCATTCTCTGTACGATTTTCTTTTATTGCTATATCACCAAGTTTAATAAGTTGTTCTTTCCAGCTTTTACTATCAGTAATTTTATTTGAAATAGGTTCAACATCTTCTAGTCTTCCACCATCCCACATAATAACCCTATTAAGCTGAAAATTGAAGTTATCCTGTTTGTTAAGTCTATATGACCCTTTTTTGAGTTCTATTTTCTTCATTATATAAAAATCTCCTTTTTTTGTGTGTATTATATCTCACTGTAAAAAAGGAAACTTTTAAATAAACGCTAACTTAATCTCTCTTAAAATCCGAAAATGATAATCCAAACATCTTTTTACACGTTGCAGAAAAATGTGATGAACTATCAAATCCTGCATGTATAGAAGCTGTAGTTAAATTTTCTCCACGCATATAATAATTATAGGTCTTATGCATTTTTGCCATTACTAAAAAACTTGCTAAAGATATCTTTACTTGCTCTCTAAAAAGATGTGAAAGACGACTCTGTGATAGATATGCAATATTACTTAGCTTATCAAAAATATCTTTCTGTATGCTTTCAGTTCTATCAATTTCATCAATAACTTTAATTACTCTATCATCATAAGTTATTTGGTTAAAATTTTGAATATCGCATATTGATAATATTTTTTCATCAAGTTCTTCAGTATCTTTACACTTATAGTAATAAGTTGAAACTTGATTAACAATTTCTTCATCTATTATTTTATATTTTTGACCTTTGAGAAACTTATAGCTGATTGAACGTGCAATTTCACTTGTTTCATCAATTAATAATATTATCCTTTTTGTATTTTGAGTTAGTACAGTATGAAGGACATTTGATTCAATACATATTCCCCTACAAATTACCTTTTTATCTCCAATAGCACATTCAAGATTTCCATCTACTCCATATATAAGATGTTTGGCAAAATGTTTATGTTTGTTAGGAGTTTTTTCAGAAAATAATAATATATGGTCTTTTAGATAATGGATATTGGAAATATTTATCACCTCTAACTTTGTTAATACTCATAGTCTTACTCAAAATTTGCATATTTCAACTTATCATTTAACTGCTCTTTCAATTCTTGATATGTATATGGCTGGTAGTTATCTTCATGATATCTATCTTCTAACCAACCTTTTATAATGTTAAGGTCGTTAATAACATCTTTGAACTTTTGTTCCTCTTCAATGACGCCCTCTCTAATTTGTTCCATTTTGTATTGTTCCAATAGATGTGTATATTCTCTATAGAATTTACTAATGTCCAAACTATCATCTTCAAATAAATGCATATTACTTATATCAGCTTTTTTTAGAGCATTTATTATGTTCTGTATTTCAATCTGTGGAAATTCAGTTTCTAATATTTCATCACCATATAAATCGCCAATAATATTAAAGCTGAGTATATGATCATTCATAATCATCTTCTGTTTATTGTCATATGTTTCTTTCATCTTATTTAAATTAGTATTTACTCTTAATGAATATATTAATAAGAACAAAATAATGGGTATAAATATTAAATAGTACTTTTTCTTCATGCATAATCACCTTTTTTATTAATGTTATTTTTCTTTTTTAATTGTATAAACTTATTTATTACATAGATTTTTTCTACTTGATTATATACAATCTTGTTTAAATTCTCATTTAATATTAACAGATAATTCGGGAATAAGCAACAATATCGAGCAAAATATTCTGTATATATCTTGTTTGCATTGTATAAAATAACATCATACCACTACAAACTATTTTAGTCTCAAAGGGAACTGTAGGTCATTATATAATTCAACTTATACAATTGTGCCCTTAGATATTAAAATACAGAAAAGGAAGCTTAATATATGAGTATTATTAGTGCAGAAACCTTATTTCATTTTATGAAGGAATTTTCTTTCTTGGAAGATATCTTAAACAATAAATTTTCTCCTAGATATTATAAAGAACAATCCGTGTTTTTTAATGAACCGGTCTATATTCTGATGAAATGTTTTTGTGATATTCCATTGTCTTTAGTAAAAAAACATATAGAACAATACGGCTGTTATGCTATTGGATTCAACAAAAAATGGGGAATGACTAATAGAATTAATCCAATAAACTATTATAATGAAAACTCAAACTTCATTCACGCAATTAAAATACAATATGATGCATGTATTGATATGATAACCAACAACAAAAGTATCAACTTTGACAATTTTGATTTAAATAGACTAAAAAAAGCACTCGAGTACACTTTTATGAATTATAAACCTGTGCGTATTGAAGCAGGTGCTAAAGATTATTATAACGAAAGAGAATGGAGATATATTCCTTTGGAAGAAGAAAAAGACTCTATTATAATAAAAAAAGATAATATTAAGCAATTGTATTTATGTTCAGAAATACAAGAAGAAAAGATTGAAGAATATAATGAAACCATGAAAAATTATCATGTCCTTAACTTTGAATTAGAAGATATAAACTTTATCATTGTTAAAAGCAATGAGGAAATTCGTTATCTATGCAAGTTCTTTGATACTAATTATAAAGATAACCCTTATAGAGAAATAGTTAAAACGAAAATCATTAAAAGTGAAGACATAGAAATGAATTTTTAGTTACCTACAAAACTACCATCATTAAATTATATATTTTAAATAGATAAGTTACAAGTAATTGGATACTTGAAAAAAAGGACTCCTTAATAAAGAATGAATCCATTATTATGAAATCCTATTTCCCATTATTTATATACACAAATTATTTCATATTGGAGTCAAAAAACTAAAATGCTTATTAAGTGCTATAGATTAGTTCCTGTTGCCCAAAGTGGTTGAGTTCCTTGGTAAATCACTAGATTACCATCATCTTGAAGTATAAGATGTGCACCAGGGTTATTATATGTTTTGGAATCCCAGACTGGCATATCATACAAAGTCTGATCACCTATGTCACCAGGATCTGGTTTACTAGGAAACAAATTATGGTACATAACCAAATTACCATCGTGTTGCATTATAAATCTATTAGGTCTATGATTATATCCTGGATAATATGATATTGGTGATGTCCAAAGTACACCTCTACTTTTACTATATAGAACCATTTTTCCACCTGTTTGCATTTGAAGTAAATATTCATGATTACTGGATTCAATCCACTGCCACATACTTAGAGATTCACCAGGTCTTAAAGTATTTTCGCCATGAGCCGCTAAACAAGTCATACCATTTAATAACAACATAATTGAAAGAGTTAAGATTACTACAAAACTTCTTTTTCTCATTAATACCCTCCTGTATATAATTTTCTAATTTGTGTATATTTTGAATTATATCACACAATTTCAAAAATACATATAATTATTTTATATATTAAAGTAATTTTTTTCTTATTCTTCTTATTTAATCACTGTATTTTATCTATATTTTGAGAAATTTCAACAAATATTATATCAATTTATTCAGAAAAATGTTATAATATGAATTAATATGATATAAAGGAGGTACATTCAAGATGGCACCCAAAATTATTGGAATAATAGTACTTTCAATTTTGACACTAATTAACTTCTTTAAGTTATTAGGTACCATATTTCTAATATTTATTCAATCTAACGAATTGAATTTTGATTCAGGTTTTGCTATTGGCTCTACTATCGGTTCTGTATTAATGATGGCTCTTTTTATCTTTGGTATAGTCAAGATATCAAAATCATTAAGTACTACAAATCCTTCAAAGTAGCTGTATATGCTACTTTTTTATACTATACAAATCTTATTTATTATTGTTTTTTAGAAAGCGGAATAATCTTCATTAGACATTGATTATCACCCATCTTAATACTTTCTAATAGTTCAATATCAACTTCACAATTAAAAACATATTCAAATATTTCCTTATTATATCCTACTGTACAATAGCACCAAGTCTTAGTTGGTAGACTACTAACAGCTTCAAGCATTGGACATGGACACAAATAATATTTTGTATGTAAATTCCCATCTTTTATATACCATCCTGCTTGATACTCATTCATTTTGTTAACGAAATCTGTCATCGATACAGAATTATCATAAATTTTCTTTATAAATGTTTTAGATTCTTCTAATTTCCCATTTTCTGTACAATAACACCCCATCCTGATCTTCTTTATGGTTTTTTCATCAAAATGCTTTTCAAGTTCAGTTGATATATATCTTACCCATTCACTTTTTTCAATGGGTGTAGGATTGACTGGTAAATCAATTCCTAAAGCTATTTTATGTGCAACATCCGAACTGCTGTTTTTTCTTATATTATCAATAAGCTTTTTTACTTCGTTATTTATTAGTTTCAACATCTTCCCCCTTTTAATTATTTCTAAATACAACTAGCTATAGTCCATTAGCCTATAATTAAGATAAAATCAATATATTTAATGTTAGCTAATAATATCTTAATAATCAATTAAAAGGACTTACTTCTATTAATCAAGCAAGCCCTCAATCTTATTATATTATAAAGTATTTTTTATTAGTCTAGCAGTTATATCTGAAAAACCCTTTATGAACCCTGCAGCATCTTTCAAATTAATATTTGAAGGATCACCACAGTACCCTAGGGGAGTTACTTCTTTAGCACTTTCCCCTCCTTGCTGCCATTTCCTTAAATCCTGAAAAGTTGTTTTTGATGATTTAAGCTTTCTTGCTTTATCTTCATCCACTAACTCTTTAAAGTCTATTAACATTAGACTTGTTTCAAAACCGCCAGCATGTATATCTATATATTCTTGTTTATCATCAAAATCTCCATCATCCTCTTGAACTAATATGTATGGCTCCTTACCGTCTAGTCCACATGCATTTTTAAAAAACTCTGGAATTATATCGTAAGCATCTATTTTCATATGGGATTCATATATTTCTTTTGCTACATCTAAAATCGTCTTACAATGTAATGAATCTCCATGCAGATTGATGAAAAAGACTTTTTTGAAACCCCATCTATCAAGACATTCAATGGTATCTTTTAGTACTGCTTTCATCGTATCCACTTTTACAGTGAAAGACCCTACAAACCCACCTGTTGCCTTATTTATTCCCCAATAGAACGGAGGCGCTATTATAGAATCAATATTCATTTTACTCAAATCTTCCTGTATATATCTTAACATTGAATATGTTAAATATGTATCTGTTCCCAATGGTAAATGAGGTCCATGTTCCTCAATGACTGCTATTGGAAATAATACTACTGCTTCTTTTTCTATGAATTCTTCAATTTCTTGGTATGTCATATCTGCCATAGTTTTATCAAAGATAGATTTGTTGTTCATATATACATCCTCCATTTACTATAAATTATTATTACCAGTAACAATATATCCTTATTGCTATTGGTGTTATAATACTATCAGAAATAATAGTTTATTTCAAATAAAATTATAGTGTTCTATTTTGTCATTGTCTATTTTTAACTCATTTACTATAAAAATGATTCATTTCCTTCCTCCTTAATGTATTAAGAATTATGGATACTCTTATTTAGTTGTCTATACATCTATTTTGGAAAATAAAATTGAAAGTGATCTTAAGCTAATAATCTAACTTGGAGTAATAGATAAGGTAATATTCAGCTTATGATTTTAGATAGGGTTATATTATGTACTGAAACAATAGATACTTTAAAGATTTTATTTATTCTATTATACAATTTTAATTGGTATATAATAATCCATTTGGTTATATCCCATAGCTGTATTAGCTGATGGTGGAGTTATTATATTTCCCAGATATGCTCTAGTGGAATCTTCGTCATAACATTCTTTTTCTTTGATAAATTCTTTTATTGCATTTAATACCTTGGAATTATCCTGTCCATCAATATCTGTAGCAACAGCATATAGTCCTCCAGGGAAATCAATGATTTCAAATTCATCTGGTATAGTCATATCTTCGCTGTAAATGTAATACCATACAAAACCACCTTTTTTCTCGTCATACCACAAAAAATCTTTTGGGAACATAGGTCTTGGTAAAGTACTGAACCATTCATCAAATTTCTCAAGTTTACCATCCCCAAACATTCCTACTTGAGAAGAAACCATTTTACAAGAAGGTATTTCATAAATACGTACATTTTCCATTCTTTTATTCTCCTTTTAAGTTATATTAGATAATTAAATAAATATTATATTTAGTTATAAAATTATCTTATTTTATAATATCAAATTATTTATTTATATGCAAACAAAAACCTATATCCATTTTTCTGAACATAGATTTTTCAGAGCATTCTACTTCTTGTGATTATAATCTTTACTTATCCACTCATGTAACATTTCACTGAATTCTTCATATTTATCTTGATAAGAGAAATGACCACAATTTTTAAAAATGTGTAATTTACTACGCTTTAATCTCTTATGCAAATTTCTTGCATTGTCTGGTAATAATAACTTATCATCATTTCCCCAAAAAACAAGAACAGGTTTGTCTATCTTTTCTAATTTTGGATCAACAGTTGCAAGACTGTCAGGATAATTTTTGAACCACTTAGTAATCGTACCCACTCTATTTTTATATGATAAATTATAGTCATCTATCTCTTCTTGATTAGGCTGATAATTAACATAACCTAATCGACTACCTACAAAAACAAATGTTTCTGAACCAACTATACTAAATACCTTTCTCCAAAATCCAGACTTTACAATTTTATTTATTAGACTACCATTTTGAGAAGGACTTACACCAGGACCATCTCCAATAATCAGGCTTTCTACTTCGTTAGGCAAATTACACACATAATATAGTGCTGCTGCCATACCAACATCAGGTCCCACAATATGAGGTTTTTTTATATTAAAATGATCAATGAATTTTTCCAAGAATATACCTTGCATTTTAAAATTCATGTATTCTTCTCCACCTTCACTGCGACCAAAACTTGGCATATCATAAGCATAAATATTATAATCTGATTTTAGTTTATTCCAAATAGGAGCGTATGCTACTATACTTTGCGGAAGGGGACTTAATAAAATAATTGTAGGTCTATTGGGTTTAACTTCATGAGCATAACGTATTTTAACCCCATCTATTTCCTTATATTTTAGTGGAAGTTGGGTTAACTTTCTAAAAGTAGGTTGCTTGTCTTGCCTCTTGCTTTGATTTTTTTTAATCGAAAAATATTCAGGTGTTATCGTTAAAAAAGCACTAGCATTGAATCTACTCCATAAAGAAACTTTTACTTTTGATAAATTAGACATAAAAATCATTCTCTCTTTTATTGTAATTTTTATAAAATAAATTGTTAGTAAGTAATTGCTAACCTAAGATTAAAAAAAATTTATTTATTTACTAGCATTATATCTATTACATTTGTAATTACCATCTCTCTTAATTCATTAGAAATTTCTAATCCTCCCATATGGCAAGCCCTAGCAACTTCAAGAATAGGTGCATTAACAAATGCTTCATAAAATGCGAATGGCATATTCTTTATATACCCTTTTTCAATATTCTCAGTAATATATTGGTTAACATATTCTAACTTAGTCTTACCCATTTCATGTACTACTTTATTCATGTAAAATGAATTACTGAATTGAAGAAAATACATTAATTCATCAGGGTGACTTAAAAAATAGTTCAAATAATTAGTTAATGCTTTTTTTGTTCTTTCTTCAAATGCAATACTATGATCAACACCTACTGAAAATGCTTGGTTTAAGTCAGCTTTGATTTCTAGGTATACTTCAATAATCAATTCATCTTTGCTTGAAAAATTTTTATATATTGTAGCTTCAGAAAATCCTGCTGACTTGGCTATTTTTGAGGTTGGTGTGTTGTGTAATCCAAATTCATTAACTAATTCCATTGTAGCTTTTAATAATTTTTGTCTAGTATTTATTTTAATCATCTCCTACAACACTAATTTAGTGAGTAATCACTTACCAGTTAAGTATACTTTAATTTATACCACATGTCAATAATCTAATTTATAATTTTCTATTGACACTTTGGAGTATATGATTCATAATATAGCAGATAAATGTTTTCTAGGGTTCCGCAGTTCATAGACTGGTCTGGTCCAAGAGAAAACGCATAGGTAACTATGTACACGGAGGGACAAAAACCCGGGAGGATATTATTTTAATATCTTTCTGGGTTTTATTTTTTTGTTTTTATACTAAAGGAGGTAATAAAATGTCTTGGTTTTATCTAATTATTGCTGGTGCATTTGAAGTAGTTTGGGCAACTGCCTTAAAATATTCTAACGGCTTTACCCGATTATACCCATCAATAATTACTGTATTAGGAATGATAATAAGTTTTTATTTTCTATCCATAGCCACTAAAGTACTACCAATGGGTACAGCATATGCTATATGGACTGGAATAGGTGCCCTAGGTTCAATAATCATAGGAATATTATTATTTAAAGAACCTTGTAGTTTAACACGTATTTTTTTCCTACTATTAATCTTGATAGGTATTATTGGACTTAAAATAACGTCTATTAATCATTAATTATAATTATACTTTTCTTAATTAATTAGGATATAGTTAATAATATTACATAAAAATAAGCCTATATACATAAAAATTATATTTATAGGCTTATTTTGAAATATGTATTAATCAGTTCTTAGTATTCGTTAACAAAGTATAGATACCTGAAATGAACGTATCCAAATTGTCCAGTCTTATATCTGTATACATATTGATAAGCTCCATCATTACCATAGTAAGCTACTCTTTCTCCTTTATCAAACACTCCTAATATAGTTGAAGATGGATTAGGTTCTTCTCTAAAATATACATTATCACCATATACGTATCCATCTGATATAAATTCTTGTCCAATTGATTCAGTTAAGATCATATTATTCTTTGAATTATTCATAGTGTCTTTTGCAAAAGTATTTTGACTAAATGTTAATATAACTCCCATCACTAAAAATAATGCTACTACCTTTTTACTCATAAAATCCTCCTTTCATTTTTGATTAACTCAGTACATATATTAACATTTAGGTGATAAATTTTTTGTAAATTTCTGAATATAGAATTCGCAAAAAAAGACAAGGTATTTATCTCAAATAATCCTATGTATTAAATTTACTTCTATTACTCGAATGATATTGTAACCATTCATCTACTTCATTTTTCAAAAAATATTTTTCATCATCAATTTCAATATAAGGCATATATCTATAAGTATCGTAACTACTCAATTTTTGCCTTTCTATCTTTTCTTTCTGTAATATTATATTAAGCTTATCTTGATGGATACCTAAATATTGGGCAACCTCTTTCTCTGTTAATAATGCTTTGTCAGTAATATTCAAGCTGACTACCTGACCTTCTAACTCTTGTGCTTTATTACCTACTTTACTATCAGACTCTTTGTTTGTACTTTTTATAGCATTTCCTATCCAAACAGAACCAAAAATTATAGCCGCTGAAAGAATCAGGATACTTGTTATTAATAACTTATTTAGTTTCATCCATTTTCTCCTTTAAACATATTTTTAATAATGTTATAGTATATAGTATTTTCCCGATATTACCAGTTAATATTAGCAGATAATTTAATAATAATCAATAAAAAAGAACCCACTTTTAATTAAGAAAGCAAGTTCTATATATGTATCAACATCTATTTAAGCATATATACATTACTCTTCATATTCATTTACTTCAATACAAATTATTTTATTATAAGTAATATAATCTTTTCTGCTTAGATAAGGTCCTACATTAAAGCTTTTATTAAAAACATAATACGCTGGTCCTTGTCCCTCGCCTCTTTCAAAATACCAATTCATGAAAGTATCTACGTCACTTATAGGTAAGTCATACTCTTTATCATTTTCATCTAATAGTTTAATTAGTAAAAGTGCTCTATTATTATTTTTCTCAATCATAGCCGATGCTACATTTGAATCTGTACTTTCCACACCATCTTTTACTGCTCTTACTACATAGTAATAAGTTACTCCTGGTTCAACATCATTGTCTATGTAAGTTGTATCTGTTACATTAGAAGCAATAACTGTGTCTATTGAACTTGATGTAGTTGATTTCAATATAGTATAACTTTCAGCTTTATCTGTTGCATTCCATGTAAGCTTTACGTGTTCGTTACTTGGTGATGCTATAAGGTTTGATGGTGATTCAAGTAATGTTGGATCAAGCAAAATGCCATTTTCGTCAATATCTATTGAATCTAAACCATACCTTACTCCGTCTATAGAATAAATCTCCACTGAATGATAATCAAATTCTAATCCTGTTATTTCGCAAACTAAAGCTTGTTCTAATAAACTGTCGCCACTTATATATTCTTGATATGTAGTAACAAGTTGTCCATCTATCTTTACTCCAATCTCCTTACTTCTCTGATAATAGCTATCACTTATTATTCTCAACTTACTTCCTTTAAAAGCAAAAGATACAGATGCTTCAAGAATATCTTCTGAAGATACACCTTCTTTTATAAATGTTGTGGTTCCCCCAGATTTTGTTGGTGCAGGATAATTTAATGTCCAATTATCTCCTTTAAATACAATATAGTTATCAGATTGTTCTATTCTTTTCCATCCAGCCTCTGGTTTAGTTAATTGATTTCCCACTGTTGCAGCATATACATTAACCCCACTAATTACTATCAACATTGTAATAAATAAAACTAACTTCTTAATATTTTTCATAATATCTCATCCTTTTTTTCATTTAATATGGCAAATTATACCATACTATTCAATTAATATATAGCCTTATAATTACTAATATTAGGTAGTATAATTAAATATTGTAGTTTTTTCGACATATTATTACCTTATATTTAATTTAGTTGTTCTTATTAATTCACTACTTATTTTAAGATAATATCATAAATAAAAAATAGGGTTCAAGGTTTATACCTTTACCCTATTATTATTTTATTAATATTTACCAACCGATAACCAGACACATATCCCTATTAAGCGGACATGGCTGTGGTAAGTGGAGGTTAACCACACTCGATGAGGGACTATTCATAAATTACCTGAACACCTTACCAATTAGATTGTTTTTTTCTTTATAACCATTAAGATAATCTTTCACACTCATTTTTTTATTACCTGAAGGTTTTATTGTTTTTAAAATAATTTCCCCATCGGATACTTTAATTACTATTCCATCCTTGTATAATTTTACTATTTCTCCGTTTGATTTTTCTTTATAAATATCTTCACCTATAATAGCTTCGTATATTTTTATTTCTACATTATCTAAAATTGCATAAGATGATGGCCATGGATTAAGCCCTCTTATTTTATTAAGTACTTCTATTTTTGTTTTATTAAAATCTATATGTTCATCTTCTCTTGATATATTATAACCGAATGTTACTTCTTCTTCATTTTGGACTATTCTATTTATATGTCCACTTATAATATTTGGTAATGTTTCTATTAATAATCCTGCACCTAAAAAGCTTAATTTATCATGTAACGTACCTACATTATCAGTTTTTTCTATTTCAATGCTTTTTTGGCTTATTATATCACCATTATCCATTTTTTGCCCCATATACATTATGGTTATACCTGTAGTGGTATATCCATCAATAATCGCTCTATGAATAGGTGCTCCTCCTCTTAATTTTGGAAGAAGTGATGCATGGACATTTATGCAACCATATTTAGGATAATCTAATATTTCTTTTGGGAGAAATTGACCATATGCACAAGTTATAATGATATCAGGATTTAAATCTATTACACTTTGATATTCATTTCTTATTTTAGTTGGTTGCATTACTTTTATATTGTTTTCAAGTGCGACCTTTTTTACAGCTGATTCTGTCAATACTTGTTTTCTCCCAACTAATTTATCTGGTTTAGTTACTATTGCTATTACATTAGTATTACGAATTAAACTATTAAGTACATTTACACTAAATTCAGGTGTACCCATAAATATTACTTTCAAATCTTTCATTATTATTACCGTTCCTTTCTACGAAAATCACAAAAGGTCAATTATACCTAAGTGCCTTTTCTGGTTATGATTTCCTATATATTCACTCTTCTTCCAAATATATAAAAAATCCACGACATCTTCCTGTCGTGGATTTGACTAATGGAGGTGAGGGGAGTCGAACCCCTGTCCGAAAACCCATCCATCCGAGTATCTCCCATTACAGTCGCTATTTTAACATTCCCTCCATCTAACGCCTAACGACAGGCTGTAGACTTTAGTAGCTTCATAGTGTCTTCCTCTCCCTCAAAGCTTTGGAAGTGAAGTTCCCCGTTTAATTTGGTGCCTCAGCCCTAGCTACGGGTCACTAAGGTGAGACAGCTACCTAATTAGGCAGCAAATGCGAAATTATTATTATTTTCGTCTGCGTTTAATTTAATTTACCAGGTTGATGACGCAGGCCCAGTGATCTGCGAATGGCTGCTCGTACTTCTGATGTCCCCGTCGAAACCAGTACACCCCCGTATATGATAATCAAGATTTTCAGCTACAATATGCATATAAAATGCTCAGTAAGCTTAGAATCTTTAATTATTAACTAGGATTTATTACAGGTTACTGACTTTGAACCTTTTTTCTGCTTCACGACGTTGGTCTTTCTTAGCAATATCTTGGCGTTTGTCATACTTTTTCTTACCTTTTGCTATACCAATTTCCATTTTCATAAGACCACCTTTTAGATAGACCTTTATTGGAACGATAGTATAACCTTTGGTTGTAACAGCACCTTGAATCTTATTGATTTCATAACGATTCAATAAAAGTTTTCTTGTTCTAAGTGGGTCTTTATTAAATATGTTACCTTTTTCATAAGGACTAATATGCATATTCAATATAAATAACTCACCATCAACATTTTTTATGAAACTTTCTTTAATACTGCATTTACCCATTCTAAGGGATTTCACCTCAGTACCTACAAGAACAATACCTGCCTCATAAGTATCTTCAATAAAATAATCATGCCTTGCTTTTTTATTTTGTGCTATTAATTTATAATTACTTGCCATAATATCACCACCATTACTTGCCGTGAGATATATTATAACATAAATTATAATTATTGCAAGTAATGTGATGATGAAATTTATATCTTAAATGTTATTTTATATATACTTTGGACATTTTTTTCACAATTTGTAATAATTTTCTATTCTTCTTCCTCTGTATCTTCGCTAACTAATTCAAAATCAATAGTCCTCTCCACTTTGTTTACACTTAGAACTGCTATCTTGACAGGTTCACCCATTCTATATATCTTACTTGTTCTTTCACCTATGAAAATATGTTTCTTTTCATCAAAAATATAATAATCATCATCTAGAGTTGTGACATGAACAAGTCCTTCAACAGTGTTAGGTAATTCTACATATAAGCCCCAAGCTGTTACACCAGAGATAACCCCTTCGAATTTTTCACCTATGTGTTTTTCCATATATTGAACTTTTTTAAGTTTAATAGTTTCTCTTTCTGCCTCTTCAGCAGTTCTTTCTGTTTCAGATGTTTGTTTTGCAACATTAGGCAATATAGCATTAAAATGCCTGATTCTTTTTTCTTCCATTTTACCATTTAGATTTTCTTTAATGATTCTGTGAATCTGTAAGTCTGGATATCTTCTAATAGGTGAAGTAAAATGAGTGTAGTATTTGGTTGCAAGTCCATAATGTCCATCACCTGTTACTGTATAACAAGCTCTTTTCATTGAACGAAGAGCTAATCTGCTGATAATAGCTTCTTCTGGTTTTCCTTCAATTTCAATTAATAGTTTTTGAATTTCCTTAGGATGTATTTCTCCTTCGCCTTTTATATTGTAACCAAAATTGTGAATAAAAGAGGCAAGAGTAGCAAGTCTTTCTGGGTCTGGTTCTTCATGTGTTCTATATACAAAAGGAAGCTCCTGCCAGAAAAAATCTTCTGCTATAGTTTCATTAGCTAATAACATGAACTCTTCAATAATTTTTGTAGCTACATTTCTATCATAAGGAATGATGTCTATTGGCTCACCCTTCTCATTAAGGATAACTTTTGTTTCTGCAAAATCAAAATCAATAGAACCTCTTCTTTTTCTCTTATCTCTAAGAATAGCCGCTAATTCTTCCATCTCTTCAAACATTTTTACAAAATCTTTATATTCACTTATAACTTCCTGATCCTTGTCAGATAGGATTTTCCTGACATTGGTATAAGTCATTCTTCTATCTACATTTATAAGGGTTTCAGCAATTTTATGATTAACTACATTACCTTTTTTATCAATGTCCATAAGACATGATAGTGCTAGACGGTCTGTTCCCATGTTAAGAGAACAAATACCATTTGATAATTTGTGTGGCAACATAGGTATAACCCTATCAACTAAATAAACACTAGTACCTCTTCTTAACGCCTCAACATCAAGGGGTGACCCTTCTGTAACATAGTTAGTTACATCAGCTATGTGGACACCTAGAGTAAATGTACCGTCTTCATTTCTTTGAATGGTTATTGCATCATCCAGATCTTTAGCATCTTCTCCATCTATTGTTACCATTTGAATTTCTCTAAGGTCTAACCTACCTGCTTTATCTTCTTCTGTTACTTCAGATGGAATATAATCAAGTTGGTTCATAACTGCATCAGGGAATTGCATTGGCAATTCATAACTCCTTACAATTGATAATATATCTGTCCCAGGATCATTGATATGTCCTATAATCTCAATAATCTCACCTTCTGGATTTCTTCTTTCATTACCCCAATCAGTGATTTTTACAACTACTTTATGACCTGATACTGCTCCTTTACTCTTGTTCTTGGAAATAAAAATATCCTTGGTAAACTTTTTGTTATCCGCAACAACAAATCCAAAATTTTTGCTTTTTTGGTATGTTCCTATAACATCGCTGTCATTACGTTTGATTATCTTTATTACTTCTCCCTCTTTACGTTTCCCCTTAGAATCTCTTCTAATAAGCTTTATGGCTACTGTATCATTGTTAAAAGCACCATTAACATATGGGGCAGGTATAAAGATATCATTCTCTTCACCCTCAATTTCAACAAATCCAAAACCTTTAGCATGAGCTATGAACTTTCCAACAATCATATTTACAGCTTCTGGTCTTGCATATTTTCCTCTTTTTGTTTTAATGATCTTTCCTTCAGCTATCAATTGTTCTAATGTTTCTTCTAGCATAGCTCTTTTTTCATCATCACCATTAATACTTAATAGTATTCCTAGCTCTTTGATCTTCATTGGTTTATAATCTTTGTGATTAATTATCTCCAACAATACCTGTTTTTTTTCTTCTAATGTATTTTCCATATTTCACCTTCAAAAATTTATTTTTTATAGCATCTTCATATAACCATTATAGCTTATATATTAAACTAATATATTTTTTACCTATAGTATTTGTTAAATCAATTATTATTATTTATATAAAATTAAACTAACAGGAAAGGAACTGAATGTATAGTTTACTATAGAATAAAAAAACACCCTGCTTTGATGCAAAGTGCTTTACTTTTATTATTGGTATTTAATTAATAAACTTAATACTACAGATAAAACAATAAAAAGTATTGCTCCTAATCTAGTAAATTTTTCTAATTTACCTTCCATAGAACGAGCCTTGTTTTTACCCCAATAAGTTTCAGCAGCTCCACCAATTGCACCTGATAATCCTGCAGCTTTTCCTTTTTGTAAAAGCACTACAGCAATTAGTCCTAAACATAATATGAAATATACTATTTCAACAATTATTATTAATGCTCCCACGGTTACACCTCCTAAAGTTTAACACTAGTATTTTAGCACAAACTATGTATTAATTCAACTATTTTTTTCTAGTTAAATTTTTATATACCAATAAAAGTAGCTGCAGTCTGCAAAAAGCAAAGTGCAAGTACAGCTTTATCCTCTGAATAATGTATAATCTTTACTTTTTAAAACTTCAATCAAATCCTCATTGGTTTTTATTCTATTACTAGTAATAATTCCCCCATTATTTTCATCTCCATATTCATGGAAATCAGAACCTGAAATCATATATAGATCATTTTCACTAGCTATTACTTCTATTTCATCGTTATGTGAATCATGACGCGGATTTCCATTATGTACTTCAACACCATCCAAAAATGCTATATCCTCTAAATTACAATATCCCCTTAATGGATGTGCTTGAAAGAATAATAAATTATTTTCTTTACAAAATTTACTCAAACCTTCAAAGCCCAAATTAAATAGATCTGTAGATTTCATTAACATTTCTTCAGTGATACCATATATAAGAAAATCATTTGTTTTTGTATTATTAAAAGCAAATTCAATTCCTAGTAGTACATCCATACCATATTTATCACCTTGGTATTTTGCGTTCCTATATCCTCTTAAAAAGTCCTCTACTTTTTCTTCCCAAGTTGTAAATTCACTAGTGTTAAAGAACACTGGTCTATAATGGTCAGTAATTACAACACCAGAATAACCATTATCTCTATAAACCGCTATCATATCAGCTGCTGCTACGTGAGCACAGGGGCTAGTCTCTTTTGTATGAACATGTAAATCATATTTATACATAATATTCACCTACTTATCGCAAAATTAAAGACCCCGACGAATCGAGGTCTATTAATTTAATTATTTATCTTTTAAATTAAACCAAGCATCAATTCCTCTATATTCAGCTGCATCTTCTAATTCTTCTTCAATTCTTAATAATTGATTATATTTAGCAACACGGTCTGATCTACAAGGTGCTCCTGTTTTAATTTGTCCTGCATTAGCAGCTACAACTATATCAGCAATAGTATTGTCTTCTGTTTCACCAGAACGATGTGATACAACTGCTGTATAACCAGCTCTATTAGCCATTTCTATAGCATTAAATGTTTCAGTCAATGTACCAATTTGATTAACTTTGATTAGGATAGAATTAGCAACACCAAGGTCAATTCCTTTTTCTAATCTCTCAGTATTAGTTACGAATAAATCGTCTCCAACTAATTGTACTCTGTCTCCTAATCTTTCAGTTAATAATTTCCATCCTTCCCAGTCTTCTTCATCTAATCCATCTTCTATAGAGATGATTGGGAATTTGTTAAGTAGGTCTTCGTAATAGTCAACTAATTCTTCTGAAGTTCTTATTACTTCTTCACCTTTCATTTTGCTTTCGCCAGGGAAGTGGTATTTACCAGTTTCTTCATTATACAATTCTGAAGCTGCTACGTCCATAGCGATTCTCATATCATCACCAGGTTTATATCCAGCTCTTTCAATTGCATCAATAATGATTTGAATAACTTCTTCAGATGAAGCTATATCAGGTGCAAATCCACCTTCATCACCAATACTAGTTGCTAAACCTTTTTCATTTAAAACTTTTTTAAGATTATGATATACTTCTGCACACATTTTTAGCGCATCTTTAAATGAAGTTGCACCTACTGGCATAATCATAAATTCTTGAATATCAACTGTATTATCAGCATGCTCTCCACCATTTAATATGTTCATCATAGGTACAGGCATTACTTTAGCATTAAAACCACCTAGGTATTGATATAATGACATACCTACAGCTTCTGCTGCTGCTTTTGCAACTGCCATTGATACACCAAGAATAGCATTAGCTCCTAATTTACCTTTGTTGTTAGTTCCATCTAATTCAATTAATTTTTGGTCAATTTTTACTTGGTCAAGTGCATTCATTCCAATTATTTCTTCAGCGATAATATTATTAACATTATCTACAGCATTCTCTACACCTTTGCCCATATAACGGTCTCCACCATCTCTAAGCTCCACTGCTTCAAATGCTCCTGTTGATGCTCCTGAAGGAACTGCTGCACGTCCTAAATATCCGTCTTCTGTCACTACTTCTACTTCTACTGTTGGGTTCGCTCTTGAATCAAGTATTTCTCTTGCATAAACGTCAATAATCTCTACAAAACTCTTCATACTTTTTTCTCCTTTCGTATCTATTAAGAATTATATTAAATAAAAGGTAAATATTGTATATATGCAATATTTCAAGTTAATAGAATCGGTCAACATATATTATTACTCATAAGATAAATCTTATACTCTATATTTTACCCATATTAATATCTAATTAAAAAAATATAAGTTATATATATATTGAACTTAACATATACACCATTTAATAAGTTTAATCTATTTTTCCTTTAATAAGGATTCTCCAGTCATTTCAGCTGGTTTCTCAACTTCCATTAATTCAAGTAGTGTAGGTGCAATATCTGCTAACTTTCCACCTTCTCTGAGTGTTACACTATCTTTATAGTTAACTAAGATAAATGGAACCGGATTAGTTGTATGTGCTGTAAATGGATCTCCAGTTTTGTAATCAATCAATTGTTCTGAATTACCATGGTCAGCACAGATGAACATTTGACCATCTGCTTCAATCAAAGCATCAAGTGTTCTTCCGACACAACTGTCAACTGTCTCAACTGCTTTAACTACCGCTTTTTCTATTCCTGTGTGTCCAACCATATCAGGATTAGCAAAGTTAACGATGATAAGATCGTATTTATCTGATTTAATAGCATTTACTAGATTGTCACACACTTCATTAGCACTCATCTCTGGCTGTAAATCATAAGTAGCAACTTTTGGTGATGGTACTAATATTCTATCTTCACCTTCATTAGGTTCTTCAATACCACCATTAAAGAAAAATGTAACATGAGCATATTTTTCTGTTTCTGCCAATCTAAGTTGTTTTAATCCTTTATCAGCTAAATATTCACCTAAAGTATTTTCAAGCATAACCTTATGGAATGCTACTATTTTATTAGGTATAGTAACGTCATAATCTGTAAAACAAACATAAGTTAATTTGAAGAATTCTCTTTCAAATTTATCAAATTCTTCATCACAAAAAGCTCTTGTGATTTGTCTAGCTCTGTCTGGTCTGAAGTTAAAGCATATTATTGAATCGTTTTCACTAATCTTACCAGTTGGTTCTCCTTCTGCTAAAACAACAGTTGGAAGTACGAATTCATCATATACCTCTTCTTGATATGAGCCTTGTATAGCAGCTAAAGCACTCTTAGCAAGTTTTCCTTCACCTTTTACCATTGCATCATATGCAAGTTTTTCTCTTTCCCAACGATTATCTCTATCCATAGCGTAATAGCGACCAATTATAGTAGCTATTTTACCTACGCCTATTTCTCTCATTTTTTCTTCTAACTCTTCAATATAATCTTTACCTGAAGCTGGTGGTGTATCTCTACCATCTAAAAATGCATGTACATATACTTTTTCAACATTATGTTCTTTTGCTAATTTCAATAAAGCATATAAATGTGTATTATGTGAGTGTACGCCCCCGTCTGATAATAGACCATATAAATGCAATGCTGAATCATTTGCTTTACAATTGTCTATTGCAGCAAGTAATGCTGTATTTTTAAAGAAATCACCATCTTCTATTTCTTTAGTGATTCTAGTAAGCTCTTGGTATACGATTCTTCCTGCACCAATATTGAGATGCCCTACTTCTGAATTACCCATTTGTCCATGAGGTAATCCAACATCTAATCCACTAGCAAATCCTTCAACACAAGGATATTCTTTCATTATTTTATCCATTATAGGTGTATTTGCAAGTTTAACTCCATTACCTTCAGTCTTTTCATTGAGTCCAAATCCATCTAATATCATTAATACTGTTGGTTTTTTTGACATTTCATAACTCCTTCTTATCAAATCTATAATAGATTAGAAGGTTATGAATAAATTCATAACCTTATCTAATAATCATTATTATTTGTAATTTACTACCTTACCGAAATCAGCCTTCAGACTAGCTCCACCAACTAATCCACCATCAATATTTTCCATTGCGAAGAGTTCTTTTGCATTGCCTGCATTAACACTTCCACCATATTGAATTCTAACTGCATCAGCTACTTCTTGGTCATAAACTTCTTTAACTACTTGACGTATAGCTGCACAAACTTCTTCAGCTTGCTTTGATGTAGCAGTTTTACCAGTTCCTATAGCCCATATTGGTTCGTAAGCAAGAACAACATTTTTTGCATCTTCTTTTGCAACGTCTTTAAGTGCAACTTTGATTTGTGCTCTTATAAGATCTACTGTTATTCCTTGTTCTCTTTGCTCTAATGTTTCACCACAGCAAATAATTGGTGTTAAGCCATGTTCTATAGCTTTAAGTACTTTTTTATTAACTATTTCATTAGTTTCTCCAAAATATTCTCTTCTTTCGGAGTGACCTAATACAACGTATTTAACTCCAATTTCAGTTAACATGTTTGGAGCAATCTCTCCAGTGTATGCTCCACTTTCTTCAAAGTACATATTTTGAGCACCTATTTCAATGTTACAATCTTTTGTAGCTTCAACAGCTAATACTAATGAAACATAAGGTGTACAAAATACAACATCTACATCATCATTTTTAACTAATGGTTTTAACTCTTCAATTAAAGCTAATGCTTCTCTTGGAGTTTTGTTCATTTTCCAGTTTCCTGCAATAATCATCTTACGCATTATCAAAACCTCCATTTATATTGTTATAACTATTTATCGTTTGCTGCTGCAACACCTGGTAATTCTTTTCCTTCTAAGAATTCAAGTGAAGCTCCGCCACCTGTAGAAATATGAGTCATTTTATCTCCGAATCCAAGTTGGTTAACAGCTGCTGCTGAATCACCACCACCTATGATAGTTGTTGCATCAGTTTCAGCTAATGCTTTTGCTACAGCAATTGTTCCACCTGCAAAGTTTTCAAATTCGAATACACCCATTGGTCCGTTCCATACAACTGTCTTAGCGTCTTTTACAGCATTAGCGAATATCTCTCTAGTTTCTTCTCCAATATCAAGACCTTCCCAATCAGGTTCGATCATTCCTCTTTTTACAGTTTTGAATGGTGTATCATTCTTGAATTCTTGTGCTACTACATTATCAACTGGTAATAAGAAATTAACACCTTTTTCTTTTGCTTTTTCAATCATTTCTCTTGCATAATCAATTTTATCTTCTTCAAGTAAAGATAATCCAACTTCATTACCCATAGCTTTTAAGAATGTATAAGCCATTCCTCCACCTATGATTAGAGTATCTACTTTATCAAGAAGGTTATTGATAACATTTATTTTATCAGATACTTTTGCTCCACCAAGAATAGCTACAAAAGGTCTCTTTGGATTATTTACAGCGTTTCCTAAGAAATCAATTTCTTTTTGCATTAAATAACCTACTACACAAGTATCAACATAATTAGTTACTCCAACATTAGAACAATGTGCTCTATGAGCAGTTCCGAATGCATCATTAACAAATATTTCAGCTAGACTTCCTAATTCTTTACTGAAATCTTCACCATTTTTTGTTTCTTCTTTTCTATAACGAGTATTTTGAAGAAGTACCACATCTCCATCTTTCATGTCAGCAACTGCTTTTTTAGCATTGTCACCAACTACATTGTCGTCTGCTGCAAAAACAACTTCTTTATTTAATAATTCTGCAAGTCTTTTTGCTACTGGAGCAAGTGAAAGCTCTGGCTTAGGTTCTCCTTTTGGTTTTCCAAGGTGTGAGCAAAGAATAACTTTTGCACCATCTTTAATTAATTTATTAATTGTAGGTAATGCTGCTGTTAAACGGTTCTCATCTGTAATTACACCATCTTTTAAAGGTACGTTAAAGTCACATCTTACTAAGACTTTTTTACCTTGTACATTTATATCGTCAACTGTCTTTTTATTAAGCATTGGTAGTCGTCTCCCTTCTAATACTTGATTTATGTTAGTTAATCTCAATATAACTAGTTTATTTTGAAATTTTCTAACTTTTCTAATCAACTTTAATACTCATATGAGTATTAAAAAAGTCCTCCCTATAGTCTGACCTACAAGAGAGGACCATATGGACCTTATATAAATCTATTCAAACTTATATTAATTAAAGTCTTTCAGCTACATATTTTGCTAAGTCAATAATTCTGTTTGAATAACCCCACTCGTTATCATACCAAGAAACTACTTTAACTAAGCTTCCTTCCATAACAAGTGTTGCTAATCCATCAACGATTGATGAACGTGAATCTTTTCTGTAATCAATTGATACTAATGGCTCATCAGAATATCCAAGTACGTTACTTCCTTCTGATGCAGCTTTTAAAGCTCCATTAACTTCTTCAACTGTTACTTCTTTTCCTAATTCTACTGTTAAGTCAACAACAGATACTGTAGGAGTAGGTACACGCATAGCCATACCAGTTAATTTACCTTTTAATGAAGGGATAACTTTAGCTACTGCTTCAGCTGCTCCAGTAGTTGTTGGGATAATAGACTCAGCTGCTGCACGAGCTCTTCTTAAATCTTCGTGAGGTAAGTCTAAGATTCTTTGGTCATTAGTGTATGAGTGAACTGTAGTCATGATACCTCTTTTGATTCCGAAAGTATCATTTAATACTTTAGCGAATGGTGCTAAACAGTTAGTTGTACAAGAAGCGTTATCAATGATATTATCTTCTGCTGGGTTATAATCTTCTTCGTTAACACCCATTACAATTGATTTTGTTCCTTTACCAGGAGCTGAAATGATTACTTTCTTTGCACCAGCATCAATATGTAATTGAGCTTTTTCTTTTTGTCTGAATAAACCAGTTGACTCAATAACAATATCAACACCTAATTCTTTCCAAGGAAGATCTGCAGGATTTCTTTCTGCTAATACTTTGATTTCTTTTCCATTAACTACTAAAGTTCCGTTTCCAACTTCTACAGTTCCTTCAAATCTACCAAAGCATGAATCATATTTTAATAAGTGAGCTAATGTATTAGCATCAGTTAAATCATTAATAGCTACGATGTCAACTCCTTGTTCCATAGCTACTTTAAATGCGTTACGTCCGATACGTCCAAATCCATTAATTGCAATTTTTGCCATATTCTTGTTCCTCCTAAAATTATAATTTTTATATTAAACTGTATAACAGTTAATAAACATTTTTAGTTTTACTTCATAATCTCAATAATTCTATTGGCTGCATCTTCATCAATTATCAGTGAACCGTTTTTAATAATATTCTTTACAGCCATTATAGCTTCTGCCTTTTTTGCTCCTCCCGCTACAGCTATAGGATAAGGAGTCTTAGTCATATGTTCTAATTTTATACCAATTGACCTTGATGTATACACTATTTCACCATTTTTATTAAAATAATAACCCAGTGCTTCAGCGACAGCCTGTCTTCTATGAAGAAAATCCATAACTGGTTCAGGCAAGTTCCTTCTTCCAGCCATCTCATAAGCATTACCTATACCAAAAAGTATTATATTAGCTTTCAGTATATTAGATATTGTTTGTTCGATTTCAGGTTCTTTCCTTACACTGTCTAGTGCCTTTTTACTTAGATTATCTGGTATATTAAGAAGTTCATAATCTCCATTTAGCTTCCTAGCAAGCTTAGATACTATAGTATTAGCTTGATATTCAACATTATTCCTTAAACTACCTCTAGCTGGAACAACCAGCACATTTTCATAGGATGTATTTGGTTTATTATTCAAAGATTTCACTACATTGTAAACTGTACTTCCACCAGTAAGAGCAATGATAGTATTATCTTTTATGTGTTTTAATAAAACATCAACAGCAGCTTTTCCAATATTTTCTTTTATCTCTTCATATTCAGATGAATTACCAGGTACGACAACTACCTCTTTGCAACCTATAAGTCTCTTAACTTCTTCTTCCATATAGTTAAGACCCTTAACATGATGCATAATCTCTTTCAAATCATCCAGTATAGTATCTCCAGAATCAGTAGTACTCATACCAACACTTGATACTAGTATAAAACCTTGTGATTTCAAATATTCCGTTTCATTCCTAATAATTTTTTCTGATATTGATAATTTTTGGGATAAGCTTCGTCTTCCTATTGGTTGATAAATATGTATTCCCTTTAGTATTTCGTATCTTCGTTGCAATATATCAATCTCTTTTGGAATAATTTTCTTAAGTGTTAACAAGGTATTTTCCATTACAAATCACCTTTCGGTACCTTCTCGGGCCCTATGAACAATTATAGTCCCTATTGCTTCAAAAAAAAGGAATTAAACCACCAATTCATCCCAATTTATATTATAAACAATGTAGTATATAATTTCAAGTTTTTTTTGTGTTTTTAATAAAATAATAACAAGGGGCAGTTATCTGCCCCTGACTAATCTATAATAATTCATCTCTTACATAATAAGCAATATTTAGTGCATGGTCTGATATTCTTTCGTAATTGCTTATTAGATCTAGAAATACCACACCAGTAGTTGAATCACATATGTTTTGAGCTAATCTCCTGATATGTTTCTCTCTTAACTCATCCTCTAATTCATCTACTAGGTCTTCGTTTTGTTCAACCTTCCTAACAAGGTCAACATCATCATTTTCTCTTGACTTTATTGCAAGTTCTATTGTTTCAGTAGCTCTATTTGATATATCCAACAGTTCTTGGTTCGCACTATCTGAGAAAGTAAGATTATTTTCGATAAAGTACTCTGCAAGTTCGGCTATATTCTCAGCATGGTCTCCAACACGTTCAATATCATTGACTGTATGGAATAGATTAGTTACAATCTCATTTTGCCTTTCGTTGATAACTGAGTTGCTTATCTTGATTAAATACTCAGTGATAAGTCTTTCTAAAGAATTAATGTTCTTTTCTTCTTCATAGACCTTCTTAACTTTTTCCATATCTTTTTCTATAATAGCCGTTGTAGCACGTTTAGCATTTTCTACAGCTAAATCGCCCATGTGTATAACTTCTTTGATTGCATTTTCCACAGCGAAACTAGGAGTTTCAAGTATTCTATCATCAAGGTGTCTCAAGGCTACCTGCTCTTCAGTTTGATCTTCGTCATCTTTACCTCTTACGATTCTCTTGGATAGTGATACAAGCTTATCTGCAAATGGGAAGAGAAGGACTGTATTACTGATGTTGAAAACCGTATGGAATATACTGATACCTACCATGTTGACAGCTACATTATTACCAAAATTAGAATTAATGAATGTAAAATATACCACACATAGTATTGCAAATATCACTGTACCAAGGACATTGAATAGTAAATGGATATAAGCAGCTCTTTTAGCTGTTTTATTAGCTCCAATACTTGATAACATTGCTGTTACACAAGTACCAATGTTTTGTCCAAGAATAATATATACAGCTGCGCTCCATGGAACAAAAGTTACTGTTGCTACTGTTTGCAAAATACCAACTGATGCCGAACTACTTTGAATGATAGCTGTTACGACTGCACCTGTTAATATACCTAAGACTGGATTTCTTCCAAACATTCTAAATGCTTCTGTAAATGCTGGTGAATCTTGGAAAGGTTCTATTGCATCTTTCATATATTCAAGACCTATGAATAATAGACCAAACCCAATGATAATCTCACCAATTTGTTTTTTACGTTGATTTTTTGCAAAAAATAATAACAAGGCACCTATTCCAATAGCTAATGGCGCTAATTTTGATGGTTTCAAGAATACTAACCATTCTTGACTTGATACTATCCATGAAGTAATGGTTGTACCAATGTTTGCTCCCATTATAACTCCTACAGCTTGTGATAGATTGAATAAGCCTGCGTTAACAAATCCAACTACCATTACAGTACAAGCAGAACTACTTTGAATAATGGCTGTAACCAGTGCACCAACTGTTACTGCTAAAAATCTATTGTTGGTCAATGCACCAAGAAGACTTTTCATCTTATTACCTGCTGATTTTTGAAGACCTTCAGCCATAATGTGCATACCGTATAGGAACATACCAAAACCGCCAATAAATGCAAAAAATATAAATATGTATTCCTTTGTTAGCCAATTCATTTAGATATTTCCTCCTAATTGTGATATATATTTTGTCTTAGATGAATAAATAGAGTGAAACTTAAAAATAAATAACAGATTTAAATATTATGTAAATAAAATGTTAATTTATTATTAACAACACATTAATAGTATCATAATCATTTCATCAAAAACAAGCAAAAATATTTATCAATAATTATTTTTTTTCTCTCGTTTTTTAGTAATTATGCCAAATATACCTGTGATAACTGAACAATATACTTACAGCTCTTGTTGTTTTTATTGTTTTTTAGTATAATATTCAGATAAAGATTTATACATTTTTTACTACACGATTTTAATAATTACTAATCTTAATCATTTCCAATTATTTAATAATTCACTTATTATATATTATTATTAAAAACCATTAATTTTATTAAGTAATTATTTTCATAAATTTATTTATAGAAAGAAAGGTGTCAAATATGAGTTACTATGATTTCCATACACATACATCGTTTTCAGGTGATTGCAAATATCCAATGGAAACACAGATTCTACATGCTATCCAACACAACTTTGTTAAATTATGCTTTACAGATCATTATGACTATGATTATCCCAGCACACCTGAGTTAGCCTTTGATATTGACTTACCTAATTACTACAAAACATTTCTTGAACTAAAAGAAAAATATAAAGATAAAATCCAATTATTGTTTGGTATAGAATTAGGTCTGCAACCACATATATATGATACTGTCAATAAAGTCATCAATGATTACCCTTTTGATTTTGTTATCGCTTCCACACATGTTGTAGATAAACTTGACCCATATTTTGGTTCGTACTATTCCAATAAAACAAAAAAAGAAGCTTATACCAGGTACTTAGAAGACATTCTACACAATGTAACCAACTACGACAATTATAATGTATACGGTCACCTTGATTATATAATTCGTTATGGACATTATGAAGATAAAAAATTATACTACTATAATTATAGTGAACTTATCGATAAAATATTAATGCAAATTATAGAAACAGGTCATGGAATAGAACTTAATACCTCCGGTTATCGCAAAAATCTAAACGAACCACATCCTAATATAGAGATTTTACAAAGGTACAGACAATTAGGGGGCGAAATAATAACAGTGGGTTCCGACGCTCACTTTCCTGAACATCTTGCATATAACTTTGATGGGGCTTATAAAGTTTTAAAAGAATGCGGTTTCAAATATTTTACAGTATTTGAACAAAGAAAACCTGAATTCATTAAAATACCTGATTAAAGTCAACAGTAAGCTATTAGAAGAAAAAGAATTTTGTGATTATGTTTAAGATTACTAGGAAGCAAAATGCTTTTTCTTATTTAGTTATAAAAGACAAGAAGTTTCATATATAATTTAAGTAAGAAACTCTTTAGGTGTTGACATGATTAATAAAAAAGATATTGTTAAGATTCTCTCTATTGATGGCGGAGGTGTACGAGGTCTAATTCCATGTATATTTCTAGACCATCTTAGAAATGAATTAGATAGTTTTGGTAATAAAACACCTTTTTACGATTTATTTGATGTAATATCAGGAACTTCTACTGGCTCATTAATATCATTAATGTTAATAAAACCACCAGAAGATTATACGGATCACGAAAGACTGGATCTATTATTGGACTTGTACGAAAACAAAACAAAAGAAATATTTCCAGAAGCAAAATGTGAAATATGTCAAACAATCAAACACTTCTTTCGACCTAAATACAATGGCAGACCACTGCGCAGATTACTGCGACAAAACTTCAAGAACCTTACACTGGAAGATTCTCTATCCAATTTAATTATACCTGCCTATGATATGATATCCATGAGACCATATTTATTCAAACATCGTATAGACGTAAAAGATTACTACCATAATTTTTTCCTAAAAGACGTTGGTCTATCATCATCAGCTGCACCTACATACTTACCTCCTGCTAATGTGAAATCCATAACATCAGGTGAATCTTACTGCTTTGTAGATGGAGGAATATTCTGCAATAACCCTTCACTATGCGCCTATACATACGCCAAAAAACTATACCCCCATGCAAAACAATACATAATTGTATCCTTGGGTACCGGCGAATATGTAAGAACCTACGAATGTAAAAAAGTAAAAAAATGGGGAGTCCTAGGATGGATGAACCCTATCAACGGAATCCCTCTACTAACTGCATACATGGATTCCCAAATGGAAAGCGACAACTACATCATCAACAGCATGGATGACGTCAAAGAATATAGATTTGAAATATCCCTCAATGGAATATCCTCCGAATTAGACGATTCATCAGAAAGAAATATAGACTTCCTAAAAGGAAAAGCCGCCGAACTTATCCTACTAAACAGACACAAAATAAATCAACTAGTCAAACTACTAAATATCTAACAGTCTAATTATATATATTGAACCTAATCATCTATTCCCCATTTCAATAAGTTCAATATATCCCTTGCTAAAAGTTGCATCCAAATCATATTTTACTCAATGTTGTACGACAAATAAATAACCATATATAGTGATAAAAACGCCTTTTACGGCTTGTTGTATCCTTACTAAAACAGATAAAACAACAAACGTAATGAAAGTGATTATCACTATATATGGTTTTAATTATACTACCGTTGTCCACTTGATTTTTATAAAAATTCCCTATCTTCTTATTATATTTCCTCCACCAATAAGAATATCCCCATCATAAAACACCACTGCTTGCCCCGGTGTTATAGCTCTCTGGGGTTCATCAAATACACATTTCAATGTATCTTCATCAACCATCTCTATAGTACACAAAGCAGGTTTATGACTATAACGAATCTTCGCTTCTACCTTCAACTTGCCTTCTATCTCTTCTATTGCCATTAGATTAACATTATCAGCATATAGCGTATCACTGAATACATCACTATTGTCACCGATAACAACTTCATTAGTATCAGGTCTTATCTCTACAACAAAAGCTGGTTTCCCTAAAGATAATCCAAGCCCCTTGCGTTGACCTACCGTATAATTAATTATCCCCTTATGTCTACCTAAGACTTTTCCATTCATATCTACAAAATTACCCTCAGGGACTTTTTTATTAGTATACTCTTCTATAAAAGCTGAATAATCATTATCAGGGACAAAACAAATTTCTTGACTATCTGGTTTATTGGCAATTCTTACATTTATCTTTTCTGCAATTTTCCTTACTTCTTCTTTGGAATACTCACCAACTGGCATAAGTGTATGTTTTAATTGATCTTGAGTTAGGTTATATAATGCATAAGTCTGATCTTTTCTTATACCAACAGCTTTCTTTAATGTATATCTTCCATTAGGTAATTCTATAACCCTGGCATAATGCCCTGTTGCTATATACTTAGCACCTATAGCAAGACTTCTTTTAAGCATTGATTCCCATTTTACATATCTATTACATGCAATACAAGGATTAGGCGTATTACCTTTCTGATATTCATCAACGAAATAATCTATAACGCTATCCTTGAACTCTCCTTTGAAATTCATAACATAATAGGGAATTCCAAGAGCATCTGCAACACGACGCGCATCATCTACAGCACTAAGGCCACAACATCCAGCATTTTCTTCTTGAATATCTGTTTCTTCATCCTGCCATATCTGCATTGTTACTCCGATAACATCGTAACCTTGTTCCTTTAGTAGATAAGCCGCAACAGAGCTATCAACTCCACCTGACATACCAACTACTACTTTTTCTCTGTCCATTTAATCACCTGTTCTATATATTACACAACTTTTTAAGTATTATTCATAAATCAGTTTTATCATTGAATAGCCCTATTAATATTTTCTATTCATCATCTGTATCAATAGGATGGTCATCATGTATATCTGCCTTTGGTGGCTCTAACCCTTCTATATCAATACCATGTTTCTTAGAATAATCCCATAAAGCTGCATGTAAAGCTTCCTCAGCTAATAATGAACAGTGTATTTTAGCTTTTGGTAATCCATCTAGCGCTTCTACAACTGCATCATTAGTAATTTTCAAAGCATCTTTTATTGATTTTCCCTTAACTAATTCTGTTGCAATACTACTTGTTGCTACTGCAGCACCACATCCAAAAGTTTTAAAAGTTACATCTTTGATAATTTCATCTTCCACTTTTAGGTAGATACGCATAATGTCCCCACATTTAGCGTTTCCAACAGTACCAACACCGTCTGCATTTTCAAGTTCTCCCATATTTCTAGGATTAACAAAATGATCCATTACTTTTTTAGTATACATAACTAACACCTCAATTTTTTTTATTTATTAATAAGTACCTAATTATTTACTCTATTTATTGTTTTTTACAAAATCCTCATATAAAGGTGACATATCTCTTAATCTCTTAACTATTCCTGGTAATACTTCAATAATATAATCTACATCTTCTTCTGTATTATCAATTCCTAAAGTTAATCTTAATGAACCATGTGCTATTTCATGAGGAAGACCAATACCTAATAATACATGAGATGGATCAAGTGAACCTGATGTACAGGCAGAACCGCTAGATGCACTTATACCTTTCATGTCTAACATAATAAGTAAGGATTCTCCTTCAATGAATTCAAAACTATAATTAACATTGTTAGGTAATCTTTTTACTGGGTCACCATTCAACTTGCAATATGGTATTTCTTCCTTAATGCCTTTTATCAATTTATCTCTTAATTTATTTAATTTCTTAGTCTTTTCTTCCATGTTGGATTCAGCAATCTCTGATGCTTTACCTAATCCAACAATACCTGGAACATTCTCTGTTCCACCACGACGTCTTCTCTCTTGAGCTCCACCGTGAATGAAAGCCTTAAGCTTAATCCCTTTCTTAACATACAAGGCACCTGTACCTTTTGGTCCATTGAGCTTATGACCAGTCAATGATAACATATCAATATTCATATCTTCTACATCTACTGGAACCTGTCCGATAGCTTGTACAGCATCAGTATGGAAAATAATTTTATTTTCTCTAGCTACTTCACCAATCTCTTTTATTGGCTGAATAGTTCCTATCTCATTATTAGCAAACATAATTGTTATTAGGATTGTTGTATCTTTTATTGCATTCTTAAGATCGTCTATACTTATCAATCCATTTTCATCAACAGGTAAATAAGTAACTTCAAATCCATTTTTCTCAAGATATTCACATGTGTGTAAAACAGCGTGATGTTCAACAGTTGAAGTTATAATATGATTTCCTTTATTCTTATAACTCTCTGCTATACCTTTTATAGCCCAGTTATCAGCTTCTGTCGCTCCACTAGTAAAAAATATTTCTACTGGCTTGGCACCTATTAATTTCGCAACTTGCTCTCTTGCATCATCTATAGCATTTTTATTAATTTGTCCTATTTCATATATACTTGAAGGATTACCAAAATTTTGTGTAAAATATGGTAACATTGCTTCCAACACTTCTGGATGAACACTAGTTGTAGCAGCATTATCAAAATATACTCTTCTATCCATCTTTATCTCCTCTTTTACTGTATATTTTATTAATCATATTCTTCTAGATTTTACTATAAATCATTATGACCTTCTACCAAATCTTGCAATGATATATTATTAACGACGTCATTAATACTATCACTAATTTTTTTCCAAACAACCTTTGTAATACAGCAATCAGCTTCATCACATTGTTTATCTTCATTAACCAAAGCACAATCCACCGGATTAAGGTCACCTTCTAGTGCTCTTAAAATATCTCCAACAGAAATATCCTTGGGCGATTTTGCCAATGAATATCCACCTTTTGCACCTCTTACACTTTTAACATACCCTGATTTCTTAAGAACAGAAATAATTTGTTCAAGATAGTTCATGGAAATACCTTGCCGCTGGGATATGCTTTTTAACGAGATATTGGTTTCCTTGCTATTCACAACTAGATCTACCATAGCTCTCAAACCATATCTACCTCTCGTCGATAATTTCATACTAACACCTCAATTCAATTCCTAGTAGAATACTAGGATTTAAATGTATTATAAGATTATCATTTTTTTTTACAAATGTCAATATGTGTATACAAAATATTTTAAACAATATTATAGGCCACCCATTAGGCAGCCTACAAATATTATTCATGTTCAATTGTATCTATATCTTTATCCTTTACTTTAATCACAATCTTATCATCTTTCAAATTAAGAATTGCCGTACAACCATCTTTTATATTACCCTTAATGTAACTTTCGGCAATCTCATCTTCAATATATCTTTGTATCGTTCTTCTTAATGGTCTAGCACCATATTTTGCATCATAACCTTTTTCCAAGATGAATTCTTTGATGTCCTCAGCAATCTTAATAGTAATATTCTTAAGTTTTGCTTCTGTAATTACTTCATTCAACATCAAATCAATAATATCTCTAAGTTCATCCTTATTCAACTCAGTAAATACTACCGTCTCATCTACTCTATTAAGAAATTCAGGTCTAAATACCTGTTCTAAAGCTTCTTTGCATTTACGTTCAAGACTGTCAAAATCATTTTTACCAAAACCAATACCATTAGTTTTCTGAGCTGTACCTGCATTAGATGTCATAATAACTACAGTATCTTCAAAACTTACCACACGTCCAGTATTATCAGTCAGTCTTCCATCTTCTAATATCTGAAGTAGAATATTAAAAACATCAGCATGAGCCTTCTCAATTTCATCTAACAATATAACTGAATATGGTTTACGTCTTACTTTTTCAGTAAGCTGACCAGCTTGATCAAATCCTACGTATCCTGGAGGTGCTCCAATCAATTTGGATACAGTATGTTTCTCCATGAACTCTGACATATCAAATCTGATCATAGCATCTTCTGTACCATATAATTCATGAGCCAAAGCCTTAGTCAATTCAGTCTTACCTACACCAGTAGGACCTACAAAAATAAATGATGAAGGTTTTTTCCTCTTTCTGAATCCAGAACGATTTCTTCTAATTGATTTAGATAACCTAACAACTGCATTCTCTTGTCCTATAACTCTCTCATGCAATCTATCTTCTAAGTTAAGAAGTTTCTTAGCTTCTGATTCAGATATGTTTTGAACAGGAATCTTAGTCCATGCTTCAATAACATATGCGATATCTTCCTTATTAATAGCTACGTTATTACATTGTTTCTCTATCTTTTCAATCTTAGAAAGCAATTCAAACTCACTTACTTTACACCTAGCAGCTTTTTCATAATCATCATTTGCTGCCGCTTCTTCTTTCTCATCAATGACTTTGCTTAATTCTCTTCTTAATGCTTCTAATTCAACTAATCCTAGATTTAATAAATTAGCACGAGAACCAGCTTCATCAATGACATCAATTGCCTTATCAGGTAGAAATCTATCGTTGATATATCTTTCTGAAAGGTTTACTGCATATTCTATAATCTCATCTGATATCTTAACCTTATGAAAATCCTCGTAATAATTCTTAATCCCTTTTAGTATCTCTATACTATCTTCAGCACTAGGTTCATCAACCTTAACAGGCTGGAATCTTCTTTCTAATGCTGTATCCTTTTCTATGTGTTTTCTGTATTCATCAAGGGTTGTAGCACCTATTACTTGTATTTCACCTCTAGCTAAAGCAGGTTTTAAAATATTAGCAGCATTCATTGAACCGCCTTCTGCTTCACCAGCTCCAACAATGTTATGGACTTCATCTATAACAAGTATTACGTTACCACACTCTTTTGCTTCGTTGATTATAGCTTTCATTCTAGATTCAAACTGTCCTCTAAATTGTGTACCAGCAACAACAGCGGTCAAATCCAACAAGTAGATTTCGGTACCAATTAGTTTTGCAGGTATTTGATTTTCCACTATCCTTACTGCAAGCCCCTCAGCAATTGCCGTTTTACCTACCCCTGGTTCTCCAATGAGAATAGGATTATTTTTAGAACGACGGTTCAATATCTGTATAACTCTATCTATTTCTCTATTTCTACCAATAATTCTATCTACTTTACCATTAATGGCATTTTCTGTTAAATTAATACCATAAGTATCAAGATATTTACGCTTATTTTTCTTGGCAGCCTTTTTCTTCTTAGTTCTAACACCAGAACCAGAAGGATTATTTGTATTAGGTATTTGTTCTTGATCCTGTTCCTGTTCTATATCTTCTTCAGGTTGAAACTCTGATTTATTACTATTTTTCAATCCAGAAAAGGCACTATTTAATAAATTCATAAAAGAATTACCGCCTTCCGCTCCATCAGGATCGCTCATTGAAGATGTTAATTCATCCATATCCACATTTTCAAACATAGTCATCATCTGTTGATTAACATTCTCAAATTCTTCTGGACTCATACCACTTTGACCCATTAGCTGGTCTAGAGGTGCGATACCACTTTTTTGTGCACATGGAAGACACATACCTAAACGTTCTTGCTTTCCATCAACTATCTTTGAAACAAAAACAACTGCTGTATTTTTATGGCAAATTGAGCACTTCATATATATCATCTCCTATATAAAAACAAACAACTATCTGCTTAGTTACTTTTATCCTTACTATCTTATTAACTTAACACATTTACAGTTATTAGTCCATATTATTTACTAAATTATTTATGAAATTAACAGTTTATTAACAATTTTTCTATATTATATTCTTATTTTTTCCAATATAAAACAGCTATATAATAGTTTCTAATTTTAGTTATAAAAAACAGACTTACTGTAAACATCAGTAACCCTGTCTTGTTGTTGCTTTGCGTGTTTTTATCTATTATATTTCTAAACAAAAGTTCTTACTTACTATTTTTGTTATTTAATAAGCATCGCATCTCCAAAACTAAAGAATCTATATCTTTCATATACTGCAATTTTATAAGCATTTAATACATTTTCTCTTCCTGCTAGCGCTGAAACTAACATAATCAATGTTGATTCTGGCAAATGGAAGTTAGTAATCAAAGCATCTACCACTTTGAATTTATAACCTGGATAAATGAATATGTCTGTCCATCCTTTTGATGCTTTTACATAACCGTTATCGTCAGCAACAGATTCCAAAGTACGACTACTGGTTGTCCCAACTGCAATAACTCTTCCACCGTTTTTCTTGGTTTCATTAATTTTATCTGCTTCTTCCTCTTCAATCCAATAATATTCAGAATGCATTGTATGCTCTAGTATATCATCAACTTTTACTGGTCTAAAAGTTCCGAGTCCTACATGGAGAGTTACATAAGCAATCTTTATTCCTTTATCTTCAACTGCCTTCAATAGGTCAGGTGTAAAATGTAATCCTGCCGTTGGCGCTGCCGCAGATCCTCTATGTTTTGCATAAACAGTTTGATATCTCTCTTTATCTTCCAATTGATGTGTTATATAAGGTGGTAGAGGCATTTGTCCTAGTTCATCCAATACTTGTTCAAATATACCTTCATACTCAAATCTAGCTATTCTATTTCCACCCTCAACAACTTCTAAGACCTCTGCCTTCAATAAACCATTACCAAATTCTATTCTATCACCAGGTTTTGCTTTCCTACCTGGTTTTACCATTACTTCCCAATTATCATTTTCTAGTCTTTTTAATAATAAGAACTCAACTTTTCCATGAGTTTTTTCTCTACTTCCAATTAATCTTGCTGGTATTACTCTTGTATTATTCAATACTAAGCAATCACCTTTATCTAAATAATCTATAATATCCTTGAATATTTTATGCTTAGTTTCCCCTGTTTCTTTATTAAGTACTAACATCCTTGAACTTGACCTGTCCTTCAAAGGATCCTGTGCAATTAATTCCTCTGGTAAATTAAAATCAAAATCTTTACGTTTCATTAATGTCTCCTATTCCTTCTAAATATATTTACTAAATATCATTCATGATATTAAAATCCTATCCTATTATACTACTATTTATTACTTAATATCTACACCTTTATAATAATATTTTAGAATTTCATCATATGTAAAACCTTCCAACGCCATCCCTTTAGCACCTGATTGGCTCATTCCAACTCCATGTCCATAACCTTGTCCCACAAATATATAAGTATCTTTTTTACCAGCTATGGTTGGAATACTATCAATATTATGTCCACTAACGACAATCAACTGTTCATCATTGACCGATAGCTTTCTGCTGCTATTAGAACCAGTAGCAACATACACGTTGTTAATATTTTTAACTTTTACAAATGAACCTGCTGCCATAACATTAAACATTTTTTTATTGGAATAGTCTTCTTTTACTAGAGTAAATTTTCTACTATATAATCCTAACCATATTCTAATAGTTTCTTTATTAATTATATGTTCACCCTGTGTTCCTACTATCTTAAGGTCAATAACTCGCTTACTGTCTGTATAACCCATAGGAATAACATCTGTAACATCTCCTATATCAATACTATAATTTGCCAATCTTTGCTTTATTTCTTCAGAAGTACGCTCTACAATCCACGGCTTCTTAGCTGGCTGCATTTCATAGATATCAGATACCCCCTTCATAAATGGCACTGTACCATTCCATACATTTTCACTATTCTCAGTATGTCCACCACTTGTGGAAAAGAACGTAGCTTGAATAACTTCACCTTGATAATAAATCAACTCATTTGCTGTCTCATTAACAGCTATTATAGTATTGGGGTGTTCAACCGAACATCCTTTATATGCTTGAGAATTGGTTTTGTCACACACTACATATGGCTTATTAGGATATTTGCTGTCTCTCTGCATATAATAAACAGCATAATTCCTTGCTGCAAGAGCTTGGGCTTTCAAAGCTTCAATAGGCCAAGATGGTGACATTTCCGATGCTAACACACTATATAGATAATAATTCATAGGAACTATATTAATTGCTGTAATACCAGACTCATCATATCTGCCGAACTCTAATCTACCTCTGTATTGTCTATCTCCCAAATCAATAAAATTAGTATCTTCATCATTGCTCATAGAAGAAAACTGAGGATATTGATATGTGTTTTCCATAACAAGACATTCACCTGCTGATAACTCCATGATTGTCCTGCAACCATTATCAGCTACTTTTTCATAAGTTAATCCATCTTTTCCATTCAACTTTGATAAAAAAATCCTAGCTTCATCACTATTTTGCGCCTCAATATATATCTTCCATATACCTTTTGAAGCATTCCCAACATAAGCTTTATAACCCTGACCCTTTAAAGACTTAACACTCTCATTAGCCTTATCATAAGTATCAAAACTATTTATAGATATTAAGTAGTCAAAAGTAGCAGCCCTGAATACGAAACCATCATTTGACATGAACACCTGTTCAGATATATATTCATCCTGCACAACATACCCCATATTCAAAACTTTATTACTAACTGTAATAGACTCTTTCTCCTCATATAATTGTCTTAACCCGACTCTCAATTCCTGTATAATATTATCCTCTGCATATATATTACTAGAACTACATAGCAGCGTTATTGTTATAATTACGATATTACACCACACAAATACTTTTTTCATATAATCCCCCTTTAGTTAGATTGATGCAAAACACTTTTTCTGACTTACTTGCAAAATACTATAACACAAAAGCACCCTATTATATTATAAGGTGCCAACAAACAAAAATCTACATAAAATTGCTTATCTAGTAAAAATTATCCATTATCCATTATTTTTCTTTATGCCAATAACATTATACACTGACTATAACAAATAATCTAATACCATCCTATAGGACTTTACTAAAAAATTCCTTAGTCCTTTCATTCTTAGGATTATCAAAAATTTCTCTTGGATTACCTTCTTCTGCTATAATCCCTTCGTCCATAAAGAACAATCTTGTACCCACTTCTCTAGCAAATCCCATTTCATGAGTAACTACAACCATAGTCATGCCTTCAGAAGCCAATTGCTTCATAACATCCAATACTTCTCCTACCATCTCAGGGTCAAGAGCTGATGTAGGTTCATCAAACAGCATAACATCAGGTTCCATTGCCAATGCCCTAACAATGGCAATCCTTTGCTTTTGACCTCCAGATAATTGTTTTGGATAAGCGTCAGCTTTATCTTCTAATCCTACACGAGCCAATAAAGCCATAGCTTTTTTCTCTGCATCCCCTTTAGGTATCTTTTTAACTTTTATAGGTGAAAGAGTTATATTATCAAGAACGGTCATATGAGGGAAAAGATTGAACTGTTGAAAAACCATTCCCATCTTCTGTCTCTGAACATTAATATTATTTCTTTTGCTTGTAATATCTACATCCTCAAATATGATACTACCTTCAGTAGGAACTTCCAGTAGGTTAAGACATCTTAAAAAAGTACTTTTACCTGAACCACTAGGTCCAATAACTACTACCACTTCACCTTTCTTAATATGGGTATTAATCCCTTTCAATACATGTAATTCACCAAATTTTTTATGTAAATCATTAACGTATATCACCAGCTCTTAACCTCCTCTCGATTTTTCTCATAATAAATGTAAATATTGATGTTAATATTAGATAAATGACTGCTGAAGTAATTAACGGTTCAACAGGCGAGTAAGTTTGACTTATAATAGTATTCGTAGCTTTTAAAATATCATTCCCTGCAATATATCCTATAACAGATGTCTCTTTTAAAAGTACAATAAACTCATTAACTAATGTTGGCAAAATATTTCTTATTGCCTGGGGAATAATTATATGTTTCATAGCCATTCCATATGGCATACCTAATGAACGAGCAGCTTCCATCTGTCCTCTATCCAGTCCTTGTATACCAGCTCTAATGATTTCTGCTACATAGGCTCCACTATTAATACCAAAGGCTATTGCCCCAATAACAAGCTTCGGCAAATCACTAGCTGAAAAAACAACTAGGTAAATAAATAAAATTTGTATAAGTACAGGAGTTCCTCTAATCAAATCAGTATATACAGAAGCAAGCGCTCTAACAATCTTATGCTTTGATAGCTTACACATAGCAATACATATTCCGATTGCTATACCAATAAGTGCAGCTAATAGAGTAACCTCCAATGAAAATTTGATACCATTTAGCCAATACAAATATCGTGGATAACTTCCCGCTCCCTTTTCAGGTCCGAAAACTATTTTAAAAAAGTGTTCAAAGTAGTTAGTTATCTCTGACATATAAATTAATGAAAAATTCACCTGATCACCTACATTCCTATTTTTTCTTAAGAAATTGCAAAATCAAACTATCCATACCAATGTATATTCATAAAATTCTTTGCATATTTAGTTATAATTTTGCAATCCCTTAACTTATTCTTATCAAATCAAGAAAAACATCCTATCATTTTCAACCCATATACAAGGAGTTAGGAAAGCAGATGGGAAGTCCACTTTCCTATTTGGGTAAGTAGTAATAACTACTAAACTCATACTCTCAAATATATTTGAAAGTAAGGTTGAAAGGATATAATTGTTATAATAAAGAAAGGCTAGCTCTCTTTATCTAACTTGCATAATAATTTTTTACTCTTTTTCACCGAAGTATTTTTCATATAAGGCGTCATATTCGCCATTTTCCTGTATCTCTTTGATTACTTCATTAATTGTTTTCAATAATTCTTCGTTTTCTTTATTTACAGCAATTGCATAATTCTCTTTAGTTAATTCTTCATCAAGAATCATGATCTTATCATTTTGCTCAACAAATTTTTCAGCAGGTTTTTGGTCAATAACTACTGCATCTAATTTACCATTAACTAGACTCATAACAGCTGAATAACCTGCGTCATAAGATTCAACAGTTGCACCTTCGATTTCTTTAGATTCAATTTCACCAGTTGTTCCTAATTGAACACCTATCTTTTTACCCACTAAATCTTCTTTTGATTTAACTGTGTCACTATCTTTTTTAACGATTATTACTTGTGAAGCAGTAAAATAATCTTCTGAGAAATTAACTTCTTCAGCTCTTTCTGGTGTATTTGTCATACCAGCTGCAACAAAATCAACTTTTCCTGTTTGCAATGCTGCTGTTAATGAAGCAAATTGCATATTTTCAACTACAAGTTCTAATCCTAATTTTTCAGCAATCTTCTTGGATATGTCTACATCAAAACCAACAACTTCGTTTGCTTCAATATATTCAAATGGAGGGAATTCTGCATTCGTACCCATAACAATAACTTTTTTATCATCATCTTTACTTGCGTCTTTATCCTCTGTATTACCCTCTTCTTTATCACCTTTGTCAGCATCTACATTATTATATGTATCATCTGATGTAGTTTTTGTATTTTTCTTACCACATCCTGCAAATAATGTCATTGATAATGCTAATATTAATAATAAACTAATGCTTATAATTTTCTTTTTCATTTTATGTCCACCCTTTCGTTTAATTTTTTTAATATTCATTATATACACGCAACAATGTATATTTATTAAAAACTTAGCATAATTATACATGATTCTACGTAATATTACAAGAGTAAAATTAAATATATATACAAATAAATTTATAAGTATTCTAGGCATATTGTACAAATAGGGGGGTTGAATAGCGAACAGTCGTAGATAGAGTATAGTTTTGGTATCTAAGTAAAAGTTAAAATAACATAGAAAAAGCTGTCTCTCACATTTTAAAATGTGAAAGACAACTTTACATTTAATGAATTACTGTCTTAGCTTAACATCTAGTGTATTTTCAAGACCATTAAGTATTTTACTCATTGTCTTGCTTATTTCTTTTTCTTTTAAGGTATGATCATTAGCTCTGAAAGTAAGAGCGAATGCTAGGGATTTATATCCTTCTTCTATTTGGGAACCTGTGTATACGTCAAATAACTTGATGTCTTTTAATATTTTGCCGCCACGTTGTTTTATTATAGCTTCTATCTGACCTACTAAGACTTCGTTCTTAGCTAATAGACCTAAGTCTCTGTTTACAGCTGGATATTTGGCTAAAGGTTCGTATTCACGTTCTAGATTAGATTTTTTAACTAATACTGGCATATCAATAACTGCTAAATATGCTCTTGTATCAATATTATAATTGTCAGCAACCTCTGGATGTACTTCTCCAATGATTCCTAATTCTTTTTTATTGATTGTTATTTTTGCCTGTCTTCCTGGATGAAGGTAATTAATGGATACATTAGGGTCGTATTCATAACCTTCGTAGATTCCTAATCTATTAAGTAATGTTTCTACTACACCTTTAACGTTGTAGAAATCAATATCTCCATACATTCCAATAGTTAACTGCATTCTTTCATCTGGAAGTTCTTTTATTTCTTCATCTTTTGGAAGATAGATATAAGATAACTCGTATAAGCTTGCGCTTTCATTTCTTCTATTATAATTGGTAGATAATGCAGTAAGCATTCCATTTACAGTTGTTGTACGCATAACACTAAAATCTTCTCCAAGAGGATTCGATATAGTTACAGTTTTTCTTAATGAATCATCCACGTCAAGTCTAATCTTATCGAACACTTTTGGACTTTCAAATGAATAAGTCATAGCTTCACTTATACCACAGTTCTCCATTACAACTCTAGTTATATCTTCTATTTTTTGTTTATAACTTTTCTTACCAACTGTTGGAGTTCCTGTTGCTAGTGTTACAGGAATATTATCATATCCATAGAAACGTGCAACTTCTTCAGCCAAGTCAGCTTCTCTTTCAACATCTGGTCTGAATGTAGGTACTATAACAACACCTTTATTCTTATCTACCTTCAAATCAACTTTTTCAAAGATCTTAATCATTGCATATTCAGATAAATCAGTTCCCAATAACTTATTAATACCTTCTGCTGTAAAAGCTACTTCTTTTTCTACTCTTTTAGCTTTATATACATCAACCATTCCAGAAACTACTTCACCAGCACCTAACATATTAATTAACTGACAAGCTCTGTTAATAGCTTCATCAATGTTATTAGGGTCTAAGTATTTTTCAAACTTAGCAGATGAATCAGAACGAAGTCCTACTTTTTTAGAAGTAAAACGCACATTAGTTCCTTCAAAGTTAGCAGCTTCAAAAAGTAATGTCTTAGTTTCTTCTGTTACTTTAGTATCTTCTCCACCCATGATACCAGCTAATGACACTGGTTTGTTTTCATCAGCTATTACAAGCATTGATGAATCCAATTCTCTTTCTTCACCATCTAACGTAATTATCTTCTCATTGTCTTTAGCTCTTCTTGCAATAACTTTCTTTCCTTCTAGTTTATCTAAATCGTATGCATGCATAGGCTGACCAAATTCCATCATAACAAAATTAGTTATATCAACGATATTGTTTATTGGTCTAACACCACATGATAATAATCTCTTTTTTAACCACCATGGTGATGGCTCTATCTTAAGATTCTTAACTACTCTACCTGCAAATCTAGCACATAGGTCTTCATCTTCTATCTCTATTTTTATATAATCATTGGCATTACCTTCAACTTCATCAACTTTAATCTCAGGATACTTGAAATCTTTACCGAAAGTCGCTGCTGCTTCACGGCCAATACCTACAATACTGAAACAGTCAGGACGGTTAGATGTAATTTCATACTCTACTACAATATCATCCAATCCAAATATACTCTTAACATCCATTCCTAATTCATATTCTTTATCAAATATATAGATACCATGTTCTGGTGCTTCTGGGAAATCTTCTCTCATCAAACCAAGTTCTTCAACAGAACACATCATTCCATTAGATGGGATTCCTCTTAGTTTCCCTTTTTTGATCTTAATATCATCTGGTAATGTAGAACCAACAAGAGCTATTGGCACATAATCTCCTTCACTGATATTATTAGCTCCAGTAACAATCTGTATAGGCTCTTCTTCACCTACATTAACTTGTGTTACAACTAGCTTATCAGCATCTGGATGTTTTTCAATCTTTAATATTTTCCCAACTACTACCTTACTAATTTCTTTTCCTAATTCTTCATAACCTTCTACCTTAGAACCTGACATAGTCATGCCGTCCATAAAAGTATCTATATCACAATCAATTTCTACGTAGTCATTCAACCACTGCATAGGTACGTTCATTTTTACACCTTCCTTATAAATTCTAAACGGATATCACCGTCACATCTATTTTAATTAAACTCTGAGTCATTTTTCACTTAATTTTATAAGTTAATATCTATCATTACTAAGATTCATTACAGCCTTAATTAGAACTGTGATAAAAATCTCACATCATTTTCATAGAACAATCGAATATCTTTGATACCATATCTCAACATGGTAATACGTTCAAGTCCCATACCAAAAGCAAATCCACTATATTCTTTTGGATCGATTCCAACCATTTCAAGCACTTTTGGATGAACCATACCACAACCAAGTATTTCTATCCAACCTGAACCTTTACATACACGACAACCTTCTCCTCCACACATTACACAAGATACATCAACCTCTGCACTAGGCTCTGTGAATGGGAAATGATGAGGTCTGAATTTTACTCTAACCTTTTCTCCATAAAGTTCTTTTACAAAAACTTCTAAAGCACCTTTTAAATCTGCCATAGTAATGTTCTTATCAATTACCAATCCTTCAATTTGATTGAAAACTGGTGAGTGAGATGCATCAACTTCATCTGAACGATAAACTCTACCAGGAGCCATTATACGAATTGGTGGTTTATTATTTTCCATAACTCTAATCTGCACTGGAGAAGTCTGTGTTCTAAGAACAACTTCTTTATTTATATAAAAAGTATCCTGCTCATCTTTTGCTGGATGATTTTCAGGAATGTTAAGAGCTTCAAAATTATAATAATCCTTTTCAACCTCAGGACCTTCAGCAATCTCATAACCCATTCCCATGAAAATGTCTTTTATATCATCAAGAACAATATTCATTGGATGTCTATGACCCATAACAACCTTCTTAGCTGGCATGGTAACATCAATAACTTCTTCTTTTAATTGTTTCTCTCTTTGTTTCTTAGCTAAACTACCTTTAGCATCCTCTAATTTTTCCTCTATTAGATTCCTGACCTCATTAGCCAACTGTCCAATAACCGGTCTTTCTTCCTTAGTCAAATCTTTCATACCTCTTAAAACACTTGTTAACTCTCCTTTTTTACCTAAGATGTTAACTCTAATGTCATTAAGGACTTTCAAGTCTACTGCTTCATTAATACTTTTTAAAGCTTCTTCTTTTATAGCCTGTAACTTTTCTTTCATGCTATATACTCCTTTCAAACCTTTTATTAAAATAGGTAAAACTATAATGCGCAATAAAAAAACTCCATCCCTCCAAGGGACCGAGCAAACTTCGGTGGTACCACCCTAATTTCAATAGGCAAACTACACTAAGCCTAATTAGACACTCAACTAACGTAACGCGCTCAACGTTATCTCCTACTTATATCCTATCAAAGATCATCCATGTTCAGAAATACAGCTCAAGTGGGAAATTCACCAGATATCAGAACTTAAAAGTGCTTTCAGCCAACGACACTTTCTCTCTAAAAGTAAAATACCTACCTACTTATACACTATCATAGCCTTTATTTAATATTCATATTAATAATTTACTTCCTATTTTATCATATTCCTAATATGTGTCAAGGGCTTTCTACAAAAAAACAAGATACACCACTATAAAAAAATACATGGATGGCTCCGTCAAAGTAGTCCTATCCGAAAAGAAAATCAGCTCTTAATATATTTTTCATCCTTCCTAGTTGACTAACCAAAGGTGTATATAGGTGGTTTAACGCAGACCGATCGCTTCCCAGAGTAAGGCAAGTTAAACCACCTATATACACCTTGCCCCAGCCAAATCATTCCACCAACTTTCACTAACTAACTAATTTTTAATATAATCCGCTACCTCAAAAAATATTCCCCCACCTTACTAACATGAATCCTAACCAAAGTATAAACATTAGACTTAGACTCAATAGTAATCTTATGGCCCAACTTCCTAGCTAATTTCCTAGACAAATACAACCCCATCCCTGTAGACTTCTCAAAATACCTACCATTAAATCCAGTAAAACCTCTCTCAAAAACCCTCCTAAGATCTTCAATCTTAATACCTACTCCATTATCCCTAATAAGCAATCTATATTCCCTATCATCTTCATAAGTACTAATATCAATCCTACCATCACTCTTATCAGTATACTTCAACGCATTAGAAAGCAATTGCTCCAATATGAATCCAAACCATTTTTTATCCGTATAAACACAGATATTATCATCAATATCCACCGTCAAAGCAATCTTCTTACCAATAAATGTCTTAGCAAACTTCTTGATGGACTGTTTTACCAGCTTATTAAGATTATATTCCCTAATCAGATAATCCTTAGAAAAACTCATACTTCTAGAATAATACAAAGTCTGTTCAACATATCTCTCAATCTTATCTATCTCATTCTCAATACTGACCAAAGTATCTTTCGTATTCTCTTCATGACTCTCAATAAGTAATCTACTAGCAGCAATAGGTATTTTAACCGCATGAACCCAAGAAGTTATAAAATCATAATACTCATCATTATCCTTATCCAGCATTTCCTTAGAAGTATTAACCGTCCTAAAAAACTCATTAAACAACTTGAAATAAATCCTCTTAATATAATGCGTACTACCACTTATCTCAAACTCTTCAAAATGATGATGATTGATTTTATACTCTATATCTTTATATAGCATATTATATTTTCTATATTCTCTAGCCATGTAAACTCCAATTATGAATAATGATAAAATGTCCATATATATAATATTATTAATATTTACAGCATTGCTTTCATCCAAGATCAATACAAGATTAATAACAAATAGATTTACCCCATAAAATAATAAAAGACTAATTCTATCTCTCAAATATTTTAATATATTCATTCTATAATATACCCCTGTCCTTTTTTCGTAGCAATAAAATTATCTAAACCTTTGTTATCCAATTTTTTTCTCAATCTATTAATATTGACAGTTAAAGTATTATCATCTACAAAACTTTCATGTTCCCATAGATTTCTCATAATCTTGTCCCTTGAAACAATACTGTCCTTATTACTCATCAACACATATAATATCCTGTATTCATTTTTGGTCAAATCAATTTTCTCATCATTATACACTAACGTTCCATCATCAATATTAAGTATTGCTCCTTTATGTTCAATAAGATTAGTTGCCTTATTGGTATAAGAATATGTTCTTCTAATAAGGGCACTTATCTTAGCAAGAAGAATCTCCATGGAAAAAGGTTTCGTAACATAATCATCTGCACCCATATTGATAGCCATCAATACATCCATATTAGAATCCTTTGACGAAATAAAAATAATAGGCACTTTTGATTCCTGTCTTATCTTTGAACACCAATAATAACCGTCATATAACGGTAACACAATATCTAACAGAACCAGGTCAGGCTTGAAACTAACATATTCTGAAAAAACATCGGAGAACTCTTTTGCAACAGCTGTCTCGTATCCCCATTTCTTAAGATTATCAGATATGATATTTGCAATTGTTGTATCATCTTCAACTATAAAAACTTTAAACATAATTACATGTCCCTTCTTTAATATGAAAAACGTCTAAACCGTATTTGTATCTTTTTATTACATAAGAAAAAGATAATCCAATATAACAGATTATCTTTTTTAAATATATCATTACTATAGGTTTATTTCAATACATAAGGAACAAATTAATATTTTTCTAATCTAACGAATCATATTTAACCTATTTTCTTTAGATTTTCTTCATCTAGACAAATATCATCATCCAACCAGCCCTGCTTTTCTCCTACTTTAACACTGAATACTGTTCCCATTCTTGAATCTATTGGGGATTGATGATATTTAAATAGTATCTGCTTATTGAATTCACCTAAGATTTCTATCTTACCAGTTTTATGTGACATAATGAATTTAAATCTCTTGGAATGTCCACTTAATTTCTTTTTAGCATCTTCAACAATTTTGATTCCTTTTGCAAGAGGAACTTGGAAGCTGTGTTTTACACCTTTTACAGGTCTACACTGGAATAGATAATATGGGTTAACACCGTATTTTACCAGATCATTCATTAATTTGGCTAGTACTGTAGGGTTATCATTAACACCTTTTAATAGTACTGTCTGATTATTAATTATGATACCAGCTTTCTTCAATCTATTAATTCCTTCAACTGCTTTATCTGTCAATTCTCTTGGATGGTTGAATTGAGTAACTACATATATTTGTTTCATTTTCGAGTAATGCTCCAGTGCATTTATAAGTTCCTCATCTTGAATAATTCTATGAGGCAATACTACAGGAATACGTGTACCAAATCTTATAAAGTCAATGTGCTCAACTTTCGAAAGTGTTTCCATAAAAACTTTTAATATATTGGTTGGCAAGAAAAATGCATCTCCACCAGTAATTAAAATATTGTTTATTTCTTTATGCTGTTTAATGTATTCTACTGCGTGTTCAAAATTACTTAAAACTTCTTGATTACTAAGTCCAACCAGCCTTTTTCTGAAACAATGTCTACAGTACATAGCACATGAATTAGTGGCTAACAATAAAGCTGTTGTCTTATACTTATGTTGCAATCCTTGCATTTTAGTATTTTCTGATTCTCCACTAGTATCAAATACTCCTTCTTCGCTTTTTTCGCCAAATGAAGGTATCTGCATTTTTTTTATTGGATCATTAGAATCATCTCTATCAATCAAAGATAAATAATACTTTGTAGTACAAAAAGGGTGTTTTCTTGTGATATCTTCAAATAGCATCTGTTCTTCTCTAGTCATAGGAATATATTCTTTTAATTCCTCTCCAGTTGTAATTAAACTTTTTTTCCAATCCATTCACTTTCCTCCTTAAAAAATATAATTTTAGATATATGGTATAAGCCTATTAATAAAGGCAAATAAACACAAAGTTAAATTATTGTTAAATTAAAGATATAGAATTAAAATTAATAATATTTTAGAATATTCAGATATATAGTAGTTGATTTTATAAAAACTTTTATTTATGGGTTCAAAAAATAAATCTATAAACCAAAGTTTACCAATTATGTTAAAAATCGGGTCATATTTTTGAATTAATTATAATTGATACCAAATATCAATTAATTAATGTTAATTATTATAAAAATAATCCAATACGAAAATAAGAAATAAACTTATTCTATTCAGATATGAATTAGATATATTAACCATGTATAATAGAAAAAAGTGATTTAACTTAGAAATCATTTTCATTATACTATCTAAAGGTAGGTAACCTACTCATATATATAGTATAACATAAAACAAATCAAAATCAAAATTTTTTTTGCGACAAAATAATCTATGAACTCCTCTAATATAAAAAATCCCTGACATCTTAGTCAGGGATTAATAAATATTCTATTTACAATACTATTTATTCATAGCTTCTTGTATTGCAACAGCAACTGCAACTGTAGCACCAACCATTGGGTTATTACCCATACCGATAAGACCCATCATTTCTACATGGGCTGGTACAGATGAAGAACCAGCAAATTGAGCGTCAGAGTGCATTCTACCCATAGTATCTGTCATACCATATGAAGCTGGACCAGCAGCCATATTATCTGGGTGAAGAGTTCTACCTGTTCCACCACCAGATGCTACTGAGAAATATTTTTTACCTGTTTGTACACATTCTTTTTTGTAAGTACCAGCAACTGGATGTTGGAAACGAGTTGGGTTAGTTGAGTTACCAGTGATAGAAACGTCTACGCCTTCTTTGTGCATGATTGCAACACCTTCACGTACATCGTCAGCACCGTAACATCTAACTTTTCCTCTTTCTCCTTTAGAATATGCTTTTTCACTAACTACTTTTAAATCACTAGTATTATAGTCAAACTCAGTCTTAACATATGTAAATCCATTGATTCTGGAAATAATATGAGCTGCATCCTTACCAAGTCCGTTAAGGATTACTTGTAAAGGTTGTTTTCTAACTTTGTTTGCAGAACGTGCAATACCAATAGCACCTTCAGCAGCTGCAAAAGATTCGTGGCCTGCTAAGAAAGCAAAACATTTTGTTTCTTCTCTAAGAAGCATAGCTCCTAAACCACCATGACCGATACCAACTTTTCTTTGGTCAGCAACAGAACCTGGAATACAGAAAGCTTGTAAACCTTCACCAAGAACTTCTGCTGCATCTGCTGCAACTTTTATTCCTCTTTTTATAGCAATTGCTGCACCTAGAATGTAAGCCCAACATGCGTTTTCAAAACAAATAGGTTGAATAGATTTAGTAATTTCATATACGTCAATACCTTTTTCATCACATATTTGTTTAGCTTCTTCAATAGAACTAATGCCATTTTCTTTTAAAGTCTTTTCTATGCCTTTAATTCTTCTATCGTATCCTTCAAATAATGCCATATTACTAACCTCCTATTCGTGTCTTGGATCGACTGTTTTAACAGCGTCTGCAAATCTACCATATGTACCTGTTGCATTTTTCATTGCTTCTACTGCGTCCATACCAGTTTTAATCATATCCATCATTTTACCGAAGTGAATGAATTCATAACCAATTATTTCATCGTCTTCATCTAAACCAATTTTAGTAACATAGCCTTCAGCCATTTCAAGGTAACGAGGACCTTTATCAAGAGTACCATACATAGTACCTACTTGTGAACGAAGACCTTTACCTAAATCTTCTAGACCTGCACCAACTGGAAGTCCATCTTCTGAAAAAGCAGTTTGAGTTCTTCCGTAAACTATTTGTAAAAATAGTTCTCTCATTGCAGTATTAATAGCATCACATACTAAATCTGTATTTAATGCTTCTAAAATAGTTTTTCCTGGTAGAATTTCTGAAGCCATTGCAGCTGAATGAGTCATTCCTGAACATCCTAATGTTTCTACTAAAGCTTCTTGAATAATACCATCCTTTACGTTTAATGTAAGCTTACATGCTCCTTGTTGAGGCGCACACCAGCCAACACCGTGAGTAAGACCAGAAATGTCTTTTACTTCTTTTGCTTGAACCCATTTTCCTTCTTGAGGGATAGGCGCTGGACCATGGTTAGGACCTTTTGCAACACAACACATGTTTTTCACTTCATGAGTGTACATCATATTCTCTTTTTCCTCCCTTAATGAATGAACGATAATGATAATACTTATCACATCGCATTATTATGTTATATAGAATGTCAAACTCATACTGTCATGCTCTTCAAGTTAGTACTAGAGATCCATCTAACGAAGACTACTAACAATAGGAGTCAATAACTATATGCTGTTAAAAATGACGAATGAAGCCATTTTATAGAATTTCCTCACCTATTATATCGAATTTCTAAACTTTTTACAATTGGTTTCAGCATATTTTGTAAATATTCTTCATTTTTATTCTCATTAAGGGTATTCAATTTAGTTGGTCAAGTAAAGATAATTTATCATATTTCCTATATAATTTTTGTTGTCCAGTCTTCCAAATTCCAAACCTCATTTATAACATCCCTATAAAACTCTGGTTCATGGGATACAATTATCAAAGTACCCTTGAACTCTTTTATAGCTTTCTTTAATTCATTTTTCGCTATAACATCCAAGTGGTTAGTAGGCTCATCTAAAACAAGCACATTAATGTCACGCAACATCAATTTACAAAGTCTTACTTTTGCCGCTTCTCCTCCACTTAATACTTTCATTTGACTTGTTATATGCTCATTGGTAAGTCCGCATTTTGCAAGCGACTGTCTAACTTCATAATTCGTAAGTACAGGATATTCTTCCCATATTTCATCAATAGCAGTTTTTACATTATCAGGATTGGACTCTTGTTCAAAATAACCTATTTCAAGATAGTCACCCAATATGACTTTGCCTGAATAAGGTTTAATAATCCCTAACAAGGTTTTTAGTAACGTTGATTTTCCAAGTCCATTGACACCTTTTATTGCAACTCGCTGACCTCTTTCCAATATCATATTCAGAGGACTGGTCAATGGCTCATTATAACCTAATACCATATCCTTAGTTTCAAAAATGGTCTTGCCTGATGCTCTACCATATCTAAAATTGAATTTTGGAATAGGTTTTTCTCTAATCTTTTCAACTTTCTCCATTTTATCTAATTTTTTCTGTCTACTATTAGCCATACCTCTTGTAGCTACTCTAGCCTTATTTCTTGCAATAAAATCTTCTAATTTATCAATTTCCTTTTGTTGCTTTTCAAATGCTTGCTCGGCTTGTCGTTTCTTAATCTCATACATCCTTATAAAATCATCATAATTTCCTGTATATCTTGTAAATTCACCATTCTCAATATGATAGATTACCGATGCTACACTGTTTACAAAAGGAATATCATGGGAGATAAGAATAAAACTGTTTTCGTATTCCTCAAGATATCTTTTTAACCATTCAATATGATTTTCATCAAGAAAGTTAGTGGGCTCGTCCAATAATAGGATAGTTGGTCTTTGCAATAGTAACTTCACCAATAGTACTTTCGTACGTTGACCACCGCTTAGCTCACTAACATCTTTATCCAGACCAATGTCACCAAGTCCCAGACCATTAGCTACTTCTTCAATCTTTGAATCAATTACATAAAATCCACTATGATCAAGTTTTGTTTGTATATCCGCAGCTTCTTCTAGCTTAGCAGTCATTTCTTCTTCAGTAAAATTAGCCATTTCATCATAGATCTGTATCATTGTTTCTTCTAACTGGAAATCTTCCTTAAAAGCATCTTTTAAGACTTCTCTGATGCTACATCCTTTTTGTAATTCTGCATGTTGGTCCAAGTAACCTACTTTTGCTTTGGGAGACCATTTGATTACACCTTCGTCTGGCATAAGTTTGTTGGTTATTATCCTTAGAAATGTACTTTTACCTTCTCCATTTGGTCCAACTAGAGCCACATGTTCACCTTTTTTCAATCTAAAGGAAACATCACTTAATATTATTCTTCCGCCAAAATCATGGTTGACTTTTTCTACACTTAACATCTATAAAAACACCTCATTCAATTTCGTATGTCATGTCAATAATCCCATACACCTTATATATATGGACTCTTGTAATATTTTATAGAATATCATGATATAGCTACAAAATCAATTAAAAAACTACTCAAATAAATCTTCATAGTATTGAAACCATGATAACATTAGTGTCAACCATGGTTTCTTAATCGAATTTATATCAATAGAATAAATTTATACTTAAATAATTATTTCTTTAATATAATCTTTTTATAATAATTAACTGTAAGGTAATAATAAATGAAGTAAATCACTGTGTAACCTACCATAGTAATTATTACAGGTGTTAAAATATGTGCATGCAACACTTTATTAAAAGCACTTAGAGCAAATCCTGAATGGAAAAGTCCAACTATTAGCGGTAACAAGAACATCATTAATATTTGTTTCTTTATAGATCTTGTAATATCCTTTTTACTTACACCTATCTTTTTAAGTATAGTATATCTATCTTTTTCATCATTGGCTTCAGTAATTAATTTAAAATATATTATACTTCCTGTAGATATCAAGAATACAATACCAATGAAGAATGCCGCGAATAGTAGAACTACATAGGTTTCATTAGCATCTCTAAAATGATAATAATATGTCTCGAATCTTGCTTCTTCAGGAATTACCTTTTGAATTTCATCTGCTAATTCCTTGCTTTGAAGAGGTTTAGTTACATTTATACCATAAAAGCTGTTAGTTTCTGCTCCACCACTAATATATTCCTTATAGATTTTATCACTAACAACTAAATATTCTGGATCAAAACCGTTTCTGACCATGGATTGTTTATAAACTTCTTTTATCGTCATCACTTTTTTAGGTATCTTATCTGTGAATGCATCCAGTGTATAATCTTTCAACTTAGTCATATCATAGAGCATAAGGCTTGAATAATTAATTACACACTCATCATCTTTCAATTCTACACCTTTATCCATACCTCTTAATTCCATCATCTTATTGAAAGTAGAATTAGAGATGATATAATAAGTATTTACTGCACCTAGATTCCAATCACTAAGCTGTGTCTCAAAATCATAATTGAGCTTAACACTCACTTTGGCTCTATCTATTTTAATACTCCCTATCAAATCATTAGTTTTATTACTATTAACTATATCCAGTACTTTATTATTCAGCTCTTCATCAACATAATTATAAGTGAAAGAATATGGATAATTCTCTGCTTCATTAGTTTTAAAATCATAATAAACGCTATCTACCATACCTAGTGATGCAATTGTTGAAGCACTTAGAACTGCAATGGTAGCAAAAGTAACTGTATGACTCTTGATCCTGTAGGCTATATTAGATATTGCTAATATATTATTCCCCTTATAAAATGTTTTCTTTCTCTTCTTGAGAACCCTGACCATAAAAACAAGAAAATAGGAGAATAAACCATATGTACCTGCAATAACAGTACCAAGTACAAGAAAAACATTAATTACAAACATACTGTTAACCATATGTTGTGATAAAGAATAACCATAGATCACTAAACCTAGTGAAATTAACGCAAAAATTGGTTTAGTCTTAAATGCTTTTTCTTTTTTCCTAGCTGATGTAAACAATTCAATAAGTTTGACTTTGTATATTATCCTATAACTATGAAAAGATGCAAACAAAAATATTATAAAGAAAAATATAACAGTATCTCTGGCTGCCTTTATTGAAAAAGAGAAACTGACATAAATAAATTCGTTCATCATTCTAAGCAGAAGCATAACAAATAATTTTGAAAACAAAGTACCTACAGCAATACCAATCACTAAGGATATAACTGCTATAATCATGTTTTCTCCAAACAGCATCCTGCCTATTTTTTTCTTCTTCAAACCTAACAAAGAATACAGGGCGATTTCTTTTTTTCGCTTTTTAACAAAAAATGAATTTGAATACCATATGAATATCAGTGAAAATATTAATACTACATAACTAGTAGCAGAAAACACTGTCGTAACCTTCTCCGATGAATTGATAGCCGATATTATCTGTGTATTATATTTGATTGAACAAAATAAGTAGAATATCAAAACACTAAAAACTGTGGACATAATATATATATAATAATTCTTAAAACTCTTTTTCATATTGCTATACATAATACTATAATACGTCATTAAGGTCTCCCCCCATCATTGCAAGTACATCAATAACCTTATTATAAAATTCTTTTCTGTCGCCATTACTGATAAGTTCAGAAAAGATATTGCCATCTTTAATAAATAAGATTCTGTCACAATAACTTGCAGCAAACGCATCATGAGTAACCATAAGAATTGTACTGTTATACTCCTTATTCAACTTTTTCATACATGTAAGAAGTTCAGCTGACGACTTGGAATCCAATGCCCCTGTCGGCTCATCCGCCAAGACCAGCCTAGGATTATTGATAATAGCTCTTGCAGCAGCAGTTCTTTGCTTCTGTCCTCCTGATATCTCATATGGATATTTTTTTAGTATGTCATTTATACCAAGTATCTTAGTAACATCTTGTAATCTTTTTTTTATTTCTTTTACATTCATTCTAGAGATAGCTAGTGGGAGAACTATGTTCTCTTCAACACTTAGTGTATCCAGTAAGTTAAAATCCTGAAAGATGAAACCAAGTTCATTTCTTCTAAAATCAGATAGTTCATTTTCTTTCAAAGAACCTATATCTTTGCCTTCATAGCTGATTGTACCACTAGTCGTTCTATCAATTGTTGATATAACATTAAGCAGCGTACTTTTCCCTGAACCTGATGGACCCATGATTCCAACAAATTCACCTTGATTGATTTCAAAATTAATATCCACAAGTGCAGTTGTCTTATTCAATTTTGAGCCATAGACTTTTGTCACATTACTGACTTTAATTATTTGTTTCATAATATATATCCTCCATATTTCTTTATTACAAAAGAAATCTTATTTAATAAATTGTTTATTGCTAATTACAAACCTATTATAAGCAAAATAAACTGTATTAACAATAAATTCATCTTACAAATAGTATAATAAACTTACATTTTTGTAAGATTAGAGATAATCTTACTTGACAATATATTTTAACTGTATTATAGTATTAATACAGTATGCAATAGGAGGCAAACATTTATGGAATTTGATAATAATATCCCTGTGTATGTCCAGATATTATCTTATCTAAAAGAAATAATAATAAAAAAAGAATTGAAAGAAGGTGATAAAATGCCTTCTGTACGTGAATTAGCAAAAGATCTAAAAGTAAACCCTAACACTGTTCAAAGAGCTTATAGAGAGTTGGAAAGCGAAGGATTAATTATATCCAAGAGGGGTATGGGTTCTTACGTAACTGATAATGAAGACATGATTAATAATCTAAGAAATGACATAGCAAAAGAAACTGTTATCTCTTTTTCTAATCGTATGAAAAATATGGGATTCTGTAAAAAACAAATTTTAGAGATTATTGATTATTATGTGGAGGGAGATTAAGTATGTTAGATATCAAGAAACTATCAATAAGCTATGGCAAGCATAAAGCTCTGGATGATATAACTTTTCATATTGATAAAGGTGAAGTTGTTGGATTACTAGGTCCTAGCGGAAGTGGTAAAACAACTTTCATGAATACTGTAGCTGGTCTTATACCCTATAACCATGGAGAAGTATTGATAGATGGACTAAACCCCAATGAAAAAACTAAAGGTTATGTATCACTGCTTACAGAAAATAATGCTATCCCAAAATGGATGAGTGTAGAAGATATTAGAAGTTTTTATATAGATATGTATGATGACTTCAACGAAAATAAATTTGATAGCATATTACAAGACATTAATATTGATATACCCTATTCAGAAAAAATAAAGAATCTATCGAGGGGTATGACCCAACTATTACGTTTATCTCTTTCAATAGCCAGAGAGGCGAAACTTTATCTATTTGATGAACCGTTAGGTGGTATGGATACCCTCGTGAGAGAACAAGTAATAGATACTATTATTAATAATATTGATGATAATTCTACTATTATTATTGCAACTCATTTAATTCAAGAAGTAGAGAAACTATTAGATAAAGTTATATTTATAAAAAAAGGACAAATGTTGGGTATTCATGATTGTGAGGACCTACGATTCCAAAAAAGTCAATCCATTGAGAAAACTTTTAAAGAGGTGATGAAATGAAAAGTTTAATTAAGTATGAATTCAAAAGAGATTTCTATAAAATAATATGTGTCATAATAGGAGTTATTATTTGTACATGTTTAGCTAAAACATTAATATATCCAAATCAGCATTATAAAATGGTCCTATTTCAAGAAATAGTAATTATTGTTGGTTTTTTATATGTTATAGATAAAAAAATCGCTCATCTTGCAAAGAATGTAATATTTGAAAACAAAGAACATATGATGCTCATTCCAAAAAGCATTTTACAAATATTAAGTGCAAATGCTTTAGTAGTGTATCTTTATTGTATTGTTTTTGTAAGTATATTATTGAGTACATTAGATATTTCCAATAGTATAAAAATATTAAGAGGATTTATTTATATTAACATTGCTTTCTTAGTTTATGTATTATTTACTTGTTTGTACATAATATCAGGTCAAATCATCAAAAAACCTTTACTTGCTACTATTTCAGGATTATTGGTGACCACTAGCATTATCATTATATTAATACTTAATGGTGCCTTAGAAATATTCACTACTAGAATTGTTATTTCCACTTTACTGATAATCTTGTTATCAATACTAGGAATTATAGGTATAGCAGTATCACTAGGCCACAAATTTAATAAGAAAAAATCAGTAACTATAGTAGGTGTACTAATAATTTTAAGTATACTTAATTTAGGAATTATAATTCATAGTTATAGTAATCGCATAATTGAAAATATTGATATACCATTTACAAGCGATGAACGAGTTATAGGTAAATGGAAAACAGTTGATTTTGTTGAAGACTATCAAGGATATACACCCAAAGAAACTGAGAGAAAATTATATATTAACTCTTTAACTTTTAATGAAGATGGTAGTATTCAAGAGCGAAAAGAGTCAAATTGGACTAAAGGATTTGTTCTAGCGTTTCCATTTGAACATTCAAAATCCCAATATATTATTCAAGTAATAAACGGTAACACATATTTATTTGTACAATGGAAATCTGGGGATTACATATATAGGCATCAAAAGCCTAATTATTATGTATTAAGGAAAGTTGATTAAATAACAATCGGGAAGATTTAATCTTCCCTTGAAACTAAAATGAATTATTAACCTATCCCTCCATCTTTATCATTGTTTTTATTAACTTCTATAGCTTTTTCTGCTTGCTCCTTTGTTGTAAATCTAAAACACGATATTTCTTGAGAGAGTGAATGTACTCTGATAATTATAGCTCTGTCTTTTTTATATTCATATGCTATATAACAACTATCTGGAGCAATTCTTATTTCACCTAGAAATTCTAATTCTTCTATTTCCTTAATTAATTCTTTTGCTTTTATAAATTCAAGAGTGATTTTCTTGGCATCCTCAGTTGAGATTTCTATTTCTCTTAATTCTTCAATGGTTAGACCTTTATCATTATTGTTATCAATTATCCCTATCTCTAATATTTCCTCATCATGGATTTCTATCTTAGCATAATAGGTAACAGATTTTTTGCGTTCCTCATTAATTTTGTCTGCTTCTTTTTGAGTTTTGATATCCCTCAATTTCGATCTATCAAAGGTACTAAATACAATTTCCCAGTACTCTTTACCAGTTTTATTGTGTTTATTATCTATATTGATGTGTCTATTATACTGAAAGTAATCATCAGCTTTTATTTTGATATCAAAGTATTTTTGAAAATAAGATATGGCAGTCTCCTTTGCTTTTTCCTCATCAATATATTCTATTTTTGATTCGCTAGCAATAGGGTTGTTCTTTGCAATTGTGGCATTATGATTAATCAATAATATGCTAATAGCAAGAAACAATACTATACTCATGTATAATTTTTTAAGTTTAATGTTTATCACCTCCATTATAATATATATGAAATTCATACAATATTATGTTGGAAACGATTACGAAATTATATCAAAAAAGGAGCTATCCAGCCCCTTTTACTTAACTAATCATATATTTTAACCTTCCATAATTAATGAATCTATGGCTTCTCCAGGAGCAACCATCGGAAATACTTTGTCATCTTCATGGATTCTGCAATGAACTAATACTGGTCCTTTGCAATTAATAGCTTCCTGTAATACTTCCTCAACTTGTTCTTTTCTAGAGATTTCTAATCCTCTCATTCCAAAATTCTCAGCCAATCCAACAAAATTTGTAGCATGATTAAGAGTAGTCTCTGAATATCTTCCATCAAAGAATAATGACTGCCATTGCCTAACCATTCCTAGAGAATTATTATTAATAAGTATTATAATTATTGGTAAATTATAGTTAACTGCTGTAGCAAGTTCAATAAGATTCATCTTGAAACAACCATCACCAGCAATGTTAATTACTGTTTTAGTTGGATTACCAACTTGTGCTCCTATTGCTGCTCCTAGACCAAATCCCATTGTTCCAAGTCCTCCAGAAGTCAAGAATTCCTTAGGACTATTGAAATTATAATATTGAGCAGTCCACATTTGATGCTGTCCTACTTCTGTTGCTACTATAGTATTTTCATCTGTAATATCATTAAGTTTTTCTATGATATATTGTGCTTTTAGACCATTATCAGGATATCTTAATGGATATTTATCTTTGTATCCTTTGATTTTGTTTACCCACTGCTTTCTATCTTGCTTTATAATATTATTATTAAGTTGCTTTAATACTTCTCTAATATCTCCAACTATATAATGATATGAAACAACGTTCTTATTAATCTCAGCAGGATCAATATCAATATGCAGTATCTTAGCATTAGGCGCAAATTTCTCAACTTTACTTACAACCCTATCACTGAATCTAGCACCTATGGCAATTATTAAGTCACTCTTATTAATTCCTTTATTGGATGCTTTTGTTCCGTGCATTCCAATCATTCCAGTAAATAATTCATGGCTGCTTGGAAAACCTCCTAACCCCATTAGACTTGAGGTTACTGGTGCATCAATATTCTCTGCGAATTCTAACAATTCTTTTGATGCTTCTGATCTAACTACACCACCGCCAATATATATGAACGGTTGTTTTGATTTATTTATAAGTTCTAATGCGTTCTCTATAGCTTCCTCAGTAATATTTTTAATACATCTTTCTACTAATTTAGGTTCTGCATATTCATAATCAGTAGTTGTCATGGCTATATCTTTTGGGATATCAATAAGTACCGGTCCTTGTCTACCTTCACTAGCTATATAAAAAGCTTCTCTTATGGTATCAGCCAGCTTATTTATATCTTTAACTATATAATTATGCTTTGTTATAGGAGCAGTAACTCCAGCTATATCTACTTCTTGAAAACTGTCTTTACCAAGTAAAGATAATGGAACGTTACCTGTTATTATAACCATTGGTACTGAATCCATATAAGCTGTAGCAATACCTGTAACAAGATTGGTTGCCCCTGGTCCTGAAGTAGCAATACAAACCCCTACTTTACCTGTAGACCTTGCATAACCATCTGCTGCATGTGATGCGCCTTGTTCGTGAGCAGTTAAAATATGCTTAATATACTTTTTATTCTTATACAATGAATCGTAAATATGAATTACATTTCCTCCTGGATACCCAAATACGGTATCTACTTTCTGTTCCTTTAAACATTCAACAACTATATCTGCACCAGTTAATAACATATGTAACATCTCCTTTTTATTATTATAATTTTTGATTGTAAATAGATTCAAATTTTTTGCAAGAATTAAAAAACCTTCGTCCTTGTATTAAAAGGACGAAGGTATTATCTCCGCGGTACCACCTATATTGCATATTATGCCACTTAGTCTAATACGAGATAAATAAATTTCATCTGATATCAGCTCCCTAGTAACGGTGGGATTCCGTTGAAGTCTACTCTCTTACGATTTCGGTTCACAGCTCCAAGGCTACCTTCCATTATTTCTTCATGGAGAATTTCCACCAGCATCTCCTCTCTATATTTCCAAAATAAAGTACTCTTCCTCTTCTTTGCTTTTATGCTTTATCACTTTTTTACGTTAAATTATTTTAACCATTATATCAATATAGTTTTGGTTTGTCAATAATAATTTTCTATTTTCTATTTTTTTCCATCCACTTGACAGTCCAGTCTATTAATGGTCTTTGCTTCATAAATCTTACCTCAGCATTTCCGACTTTATGGATTTCAATATTGTTTTCTTTATCATACTCATTACCTAATTCTATAAAGTCTTCATCATCTACAACTTGAGTATTATATGTCACCCATTCTCTTTTACCATTGATGTTAATTGCACTACTTTCATTAGCATATTTCTTACTACCAAAGTCAGCTCTAGTTTCTGCTAAATGTAATGAAGTATTTTTATTATATCCAACGCCGATTAACAATACGTATCCATTTAATTGATACAATTTATCTACAGGAGAATTCTTACCAAAAATATTACTCAAATCATGTTCTTCTGTAATATATTCTGCATGTTTACCAACTGCTGCTATTGACCTAGCTGGATGATCTGATCTTTTTGCTCCTGGCCACTTTCTAAACATTTCAGCTACTACCCCCATACCAATTGCAGGTGTAACCTCTTTATCATAAGCTGGCCAATTTTCACGAATTATAGGCCACCATTCTTCTGGTTCTTCCCAATGAACCCCTGTTGAAGGATCAAGATTTTTCCAAGTTTGAGATGGCATCATTAGTGTACCTTCAGGTCCAACTATCTCAAGAAGCGCCCTAATCAAGGTTTCTGCTCCACCAACAACAAATCCAATACTCTTTAATGAAGTATGAACAAATATTGTCTGTCCTTTTGCTACTCCACATTTACTAAACTGTTCTATTAAATCTTCCTTAGTCAATATTACTCTTGCATTTTTCTTTTCAGCCATTTTACTATCTCCATTCTTGCTTTAACATTGTTCGTTATCCTATTAAAATTATTATAGCTTCCTTTATTACAAGTTCCCTTCAAAATTAATATTATTAATAATTAACTACTAAATCATAATCTATTAATTTTTTACCATCATAAATAAATTTAGCTGAAAACATTTTGTATTTTTTTAGCCATTTCAAAAAGAGATTATCTCCTTCTGACATTTTTAGGTTTAGTAAATCCTCATTATCAATCCATTCTAGATTGCCCTCGTTACATTCAATTAAATCTCCGTTGAATTCAGTAGCTGTATAGAGAAAAACGTACCAATTGTCTTTGCCGAATTCAGGGAAAGTCAAAATTCCTCTTAGGTCAGGATTTTTTATGGTTAGACCACTTTCTTCTTTAACTTCCCTGATTACACATTCTTCTGGTGATTCACCGTTTTCTATTTTTCCTCCTAGACCAATCCAGTTACCTTCATGAATATCATTTTCTTTTTTTACCCTATGGAGCATAAGAGTTCTACCATCTTTTTCTATATAACACAATGTACCTAATTTCATTTTTTATTTCTCCTAATTTATCTTTTGTAACATATATAAAACTATTATATATAAAACATGTTTCTGCTAAGTGAATTATAGTCGTTGATAATATCTTCAATAGTAATACTATCCACTGCATCAATTAGCGCTTGTGACATTTTGTTCCATACTTTGTTGACTATAGTATATTCTAAGTCTTCTATATTATAATCGTCTATTTCTTGAATGACATTCAAGTTACCTTCAAGTAATTTAATAATACCGCTTACCGTAATTTCAGAAGGCTTAGTTGTTAGAAAATAACCTCCTTTTGTTCCTTTGGTACTATTAATGATTCCACCTTTTTTCAGTTCAGCAAATATCTGTTCCAAGTATCTTTTTGATATACCTTCTTTATCAGATATTTCCTTGATGGAGATATTTTCTTTTTCATAATTTATTCCTAGATATACTACTGATCTTAATCCGTATCTGGTTTTATTGGATATATTCATTATTGCACCTCATAATAACAAATTTTGTGTATGATAATTCTTCATCTAAAATATGTTCATAGATAAATATCTTTCACCATTGTCTGGTAATATTACAACGATATTCTTACCTTTGTTTTCTTCTTTCTCAGCTATCTGTAATGCTGCAAAAACTGCGGCTGATGATGAAATACCTACAAGCATTCCTTCTTCTCTGGCTAATCTTCTCATTGTAGCAAAAGCATCTTCATCTTTTATTTTTATTATCTCATCTATCACATCTTTATTCAATACATTAGGTACAAATCCTGCTCCTATCCCTTGTAATTTATGTGGACCTGGATTTTCACCTGATAAAACTGCTGAGTTATTTGGTTCTACTGCAACAATTTTAACACCATCAATCTTATCTTTTAGAATTTCACCAATACCAGTTATTGTTCCTCCTGTTCCAACACCTGCAACCAGAATATCAATCTTACCATCCATATCATTTATTATCTCAAGAGCTGTAGTCTTTCTATGGATTTCTGGATTAGATACGTTATTAAACTGCCCAGGAACAAAGTGATTAGGATATTCTTGCTTTAATTCTTCAATCTTATCAATTGTCCCTTTCATTCCTTTAGTACCTGGTGTTAAAACTAATTCAGCTCCATAAGCTTTTAATAGATTCTGTCTTTCTTTGCTCATTGTATCTGGCATAGTCAGTATAACACGATACCCTTTTACTGCACCAGTCATAGCTATACCTATTCCAGTATTTCCACTTGTAGGCTCTAATATAACTGTCTCCTTATTTATCAGACCTTGCTTCTCACCATCTTCAATCATAGCTAGACCAATTCTGTCTTTTATGCTTCCACCTGGATTAAAATATTCCACTTTTCCAAATATGTTAGCATGTGTATCATTTAAATTATTGATTTTCACTAGTGGTGTTTTACCTACTAATTCTAATATATTGTTGTATACTTTACTCATAATTAAACTCTCCTTCCAAATACCGAATAGTCCTATCGGTTATTGTGTATATATTATTATTTTACTCAAACAAAGTATATATGTCAATACCAATAGCAAAATTTTTTGTATATTTAGAACGAAGCAAGGAATTACTGATAATCAAACCATCTAATAAATTAATTAAAAATATGAAATTCCTATAATGCAGGATATAAAAAGTCTGTATAAATCTCTCACAGAGAAATTATACAGACTTTTAATTGTACGTTATCAAATGATTAGATATCATCAAAAATATATTTATTCGCTAAGGATAAATTTAATCTTAGATATTTGTTTTTCCCAAGTACTGTTATCAGTTAATTTTACTTTTATGTATTTAGTACCTTCAGGAATATATCTTGGAATGTGAGCCATCTTATACCACCTACTACCTTGCCATTCTCTAGGATATGAACTATGTGGAATTTCAATCCAACTCATATTGTCCTCAGATGCATAGAAGGAAAGCGCATCAAAATACCAATACTGGAACAATTTCACCTCAAAGAAATTAATATCTTTTCCATCAAAATAATATACTAACTCTTCATTCTTACCGGAATTCCTAGCAGCTCTTGACAAATCTCCTTCAAAATACTCTGAATTGGATGAATCCAAGAACCAACCCTCTGATTTTGAATAAACCATAGACCAATCATCTAGATTATCTTCAATAACCTCTACATCTGTTAATGTATTACTATTTTCCTTACCCACATATGTAACTACACTCTTTGGTGGTAATGCAATATAATATGTACCATCATTATAAGGAACCTGACTACCCTTTTGCATATCCAGAGTATCATCTGTAATATATGGTGTCAGCTTATCAGCACTGAATCCATCAGCTAACAGGTCAAACTGCTGTATTTTATCAGTATCATTAATTGCCACTATAGCAAAATCTCCTGTTTCTTTATTCTTATACGCTGATATATAAGTATCAGAGATTCCTGTATCCGATGTGCCAATACGTACATACCCTGGTCTGATAAACTTGCTGTAATGTCCAAAAGTATAGTATCTCTTGGTCATAACATAATCAGTGAAATCTGAATTAGTGCAAATTAATCCTTCACTACCCTCTCTCATTACTCCCTGCCAATAAAGGTATGCGCTTGCTTCTGCATCTACCATGAATTCATGAATATTCTTAGCCCATCTAAGCCCTTCACCAATACCAGCATCAAAATGTCCTGGGTCACATACTTCTGTTTGCCATACTTTTTTGCCTTTGGAAAAAGCTGTCGTGAACTTAGAAGGTGATAGTTGATATTGATGTGATCCAACTATATCAATCATATCACAAGTGACAGGATCATTTAACGAAGGTTCCATCAATGATTCTGACCACCAAGATGGTTCTGCTATAATGAACTTGGTGTCATCAATTCCTTTTGCAACGAATGCTGGTTTCATGTAGTCTTTAATGAAAGTCTTGATCTGCTCGCCCTTCCAAGAACATGAATTCCAATTCAGAAAAATGCTAGCATTAGGTTCATTACACATTGATACTGCATAAAAATCAATACCATGAAGCTGTTCAAATTGAACTACAAATTCACTTAATAGATCAGCAAAATCATTATAATATTCTTCAATCAGATATCCACCATGTGTTTGGCTATTATTGGTTTTCATGAATGCTGGAGGTGTCCAGGCAGTTGCAATCTGTTTATCCACGCCTCTAGCCTCAGCTTCTTTTATATACCATAATTGTTCAGGTTTGATACTTACAAAATCATATTCTCCTAATGCAGGTGAATACTCAGGATGTATTTCACTTCTGCATATTGATGCCCCAATACCATCGTCAATATTAAATAATAAATCCATTACCTCTGTTCTTTCAGGTTCTTGTAATTGATATGGTATATGTGACCAGTCAGCTCCTGAGAATCCGAACCCGTCAATTTCCTGTTTTTCATCTTCCCAATATATTGTAATAAAATTTGATGCCAAAGAATTAGTGTAAGGTTTTGTAATAGTGAGCATCAAGCCAAAAACAAGGAATAAAACCAGAAACCTTCTCCATTTAAGTCTCATTTTATTTTCCTCCTTATAAAACTTATTTTTATTTTATATCAAGCTCGATAACCCACTCTTATATTAACCTGAATCCCTCACTCTCATCATTTATTAGTTAATCTGAGCTTTAATATTTTAAAGTCTTTATGTTACCTACAACCTCAAATGTTGCATCCAATACTTTTTGTTTAGTTAATTCTATACTTCTACCATCTGGCTGACTTCCACCTACAAATATCTGAAAACTGCCTGGTTCCAGCTTACATTCTCCATCATTGTCTATTAAAGCCAATTGTCTAGGTTTTAGCACCAACTCTATTGTCTTTGTTTCTTCCGGCTTCAATAATACCTTTTTGAATCCTTTCAACTCATACTTAGGGACATCTACTGATGCCTCCAAATCTTTTACATATAACTGGACAGTTTCATATCCTGATAAATCCCCTGTATTAGTAACGTCAACATTGATTAATAAATCTTCTCCCATTTGTAATATATCTTTTGAAAGTACTAAGTTAGAGAATTCAAAAGATGTATAACCAAGACCATATCCAAAAGGATATAACGGTTCTTTTTCAAAATATCTATATGTCCTATTCTTCATACTATAGTCATCAAATGATGGTATATCATCTAGTGACCTATAAAAAGTTATTGGTAATTTACCTGAAGGGCTATCATCTCCAAAAATAATATCAGCTATAGCATTACCCCCTTCTCCACCTGGATACCATCCCTCTAAAATTGCATCTACATTATCATCAGCCCAGTTTATTGCAACAGCACTTCCATTCAATAAAATGAGAATAATTGGTTTCCCTGTCTTATATACTTCTTCCATGAGTTTTTGTTGTTGTCCAGGTAGATCCAAATGAATTTTATCTCCTGATGCATCTGAATTAGCTGCATCTCCTTGTTCACCCTCAATTATAGGTGATAATCCAAGACACATAATAACTGCATCTGACATCTTGGCTACGGATATAGCTTCAGAAAATCCGCTGTCCTTCTCTTGACACATACTTACTTCCGGCTCAATCAACTTACAGCCTTCTGCATAATATACACGTGTATTATCATTGACTGCATTCTGTATTCCTTCAAGTACCGTTACATGTCTGATTGGTGTTCCATTATAGTTCCCTACCAATACTCTTCTATCATTGGCATTAGGACCTATTACACCTATGGATTTTATTTCATTTTTATCCAGTGGTAAAATGTTGTTCTTATTCTTTAATAGTACCGCTGATTTTTTAGTTACTTCCAAAGCCAATTCTCTATGCTTATCACAAGCTACTACCTCATAAGGGATTGATGAATATGGAATATCTTCATTGTCATCAAACATCCCTAACCTGAATCTGACTTTTAGTAATCTTTTTACAGCAGCATCTATAGTATCTTCTGAAATCAAACCTTTATCATGTGCAAGCATCAAATATTCAAATGTATCTCCACAATTCAATTCACATCCATTATTAAGAGCTAACGCTGCTGATTCGATAGGATTCTTCGTAATATGATGATAAGCATGGAAATCCATCAATGCACCACAATCCGATACTACATGCCCTTGAAATCCCCATTCGTCACGCAAAATATCCTGTAGCAGAAAATGACTTCCACAACATGGTTCACCATTAACTCTATTATAGGCTCCCATGATTGCCTCTGCTTTTCCTTCTGTTACGCAAGCTTTGAACGCCGGCAGATATGTTTCTCTAATATCCTTTATTGAAACTTCGGCATCAAAACTATGACGGTCTTTCTCTGGTCCACTGTGAACAGCGTAATGCTTTGGCGTTGCAACGCTTTTTAGATATTTATCGTCTGTACCCTGAAGACCTTCAACAAAGTTAACTCCTAACCTGCTGGTTAGATATGGATCTTCTCCAAAAGTCTCATGACCTCTACCCCATCTAGGATCTCTAAATATATTAATATTAGGACTCCAAAAAGTTAAGCCCTTGTATAAACCACAGTCACCTTGACGTTGGAATTCATGATATTTCGCTCTTCCTTCATCTGATATGACAGTAGCCACTTGATTAATTAATTCTTCATCGAAAGTTGCACCTAGAGCTATGGCTTGTGGGAAAACTGTTGCCACTCCTGCTCTCGCAACTCCATGAAGTGCTTCATTCCACCAATTATAGGCAGGTATACCTAGTCTTTCTACTGGTGATGCATTATGCACCAGCTGAGAGACTTTTTCAATTAATGACATACGTGAAACTAAATCGTTGACTCTTTCATCAAAAGATAATTCTGTATCCATATAAGGAAACTCATTCATAATATTAATATCTTCCTTTCGTATGTTAGTGGTTACATGGAATAAGCCTACATGATAATATTTTAATCTCGTAAGGATTCATTGTAACAAAACTAATGTTACCATTACACGCCAACTTTTTCAATTTACTTTCACGTAGATATCATTTATTTTTTAGCTTTGAATTCATCTACTTGCCTTTGTTTTTCAGTTACAATCTTCTCTGAACCATTTGCCTTTAATTTTTCTAGATATTCTGGAACAGCTACGTCTGGATCCAAAACACCACTTACCAATGCTTTTTCAAATTCTTCACGAATATTTTTACAAGCTGCAATCTCAGATTTTACAGGTGTAGCGTCAAATGCAAAACCTAATAATGGACTTACTACTGCACTCTTGTTGAAAATATCATATTGTTCCCATTTGTCCTCTGCTTCACCGACTCTTAGATAATTCAAAAATTGATTTTGGAACATCCATTGTGATGAAGGATAATAAGTACTTGTAGAAGCTGTTACACCTTCTGGAAAATCTATTACATTATCTTTCACTTTCAAGTAGTGAACATCTTCAATACCATAATTCAATAGATTGTTAAGATACTTGTCAGTATTCAACAACTCTAGAAACATCATACATCTTTCTGGGTTCTTACTATTTCTTGATATCGCAATCATGGAACCTGTCACTTCACATGTAGTGGTATAAGGAGAACCTATGACTTCTCCTACTAACTCAATGCCTAATTGAGCTGACATCTCAGCATCTTTACCAGGTTTGTATGGCATCCAGGTACAGAACATGTTAGGAACCCATTCCTCTGCTGTAACTGCATCCTCATTAATATATCCCATATTAGCCCACTTGTAAGCTAAATCATATAATAACAGCTTCTCTTCACTTTCTTGTGTATACTCTATCTTACCTGAATCAGGATTATAATACCCTGGAGTATCTCCTCCACCAATAGATAGTGGTTGATAGAAACTCACTAGACTATTGTAGCCATTAGAGTAATAAGGATATATTCCTGGCTCATTTTTCTTGATAGTTTCTAACATTGGTTCTAGAACAGTTTCAAAATCCTTAATAGATTTTATCTTAGATATATCAAACTTATATTTCTCAACTAAGTCTTTTCTGAAGAATAATCCTGTAGCTCCTGCTGTTTCTTTGTTTGTTGATAAACCATATATGACTCCATCTACTTTTGGACCTTCAAATAATGCAGGATTCAATAACTCTTTTGTTTTAGGTGCGTATTTATCAATTAAATCATTCATTGGTACATATGCTTTTTTAGCAACATCTGTATAATAAGTCATCCAAGATGCAGTGAATATCATATCGAGATTATCACCTGTTGCCATCATCAAACTGGTTTTTTCTTCGAAGGCTGACCAATCTATTGGTTCAATATCAATAGACGCATTTATTTTATCTTTTAAATATTCATTAATAGCTTCTTCAACTTTTTCTTCATCCTCTTGATGTGAACCTGGATATGTAAATTTCAGAGTAACAGGTTCTAATTCATCTTTATCCTCTGCTTTTTCTTCAACATTAGAAGAATTGTTTTCTACATCAGCATTTTCCCCTTTTGTTTCCTCAACTTCCTTCTTACCTCCACATGCAGCCAATGATAGTGTTAAAACTATTATTAGCATGACTGAAACTAATTTTTTCATAAAAACTACCTCCTAGAATATTTTTTTATATATATAATCAAAATAATTACTAAGTAATTATTCTAACCTTTCAAAGCACCTATAGTTAATCCTTTCACAAAATGTTTTTGGAAATAAGGATAAGCTAGTATTATAGGTCCTATTGCTATCAATACCATTGTAAATCTCACTGTTTGGGTTGGTACTGTACCCAAGCTGTTCAATGCATCAGATGATGTTTCACCAAATTTCAATAAATACTTGATATTCATGAGAGCAGTATACATGGTGTACTGCAAGGAATATAATTTTACATCTGATATGTATAACAAACTTGAAAACCAATCATTCCAATAACACAAAGTGTCAAATAAAGCTATCGTGGCTATGGCTGGTTTTGATAAAGGTAATACCATTTGAATAAAAATTCGTAACTCGCTAGCACCATCTATCTTTGATGATTCGATTATTGATTTTGGTACACTCTGTTTATAGAACGTCCTTACGATCAATACATTGAATGGATTCATCATCAAGGGCAATAACAGGGAATATAACCTATTCTTGAAATGGAATAATTGAGTATTTATATAGAAACTTGCAACCAATCCACCATTGAACAACATTGTAAAAAATATGAAAAAGGTAAAGAATTTAGCCGCTGGAAAATCTTTTCTTGATATTGGATAAGCATATAATGCTGTCAACATCACACTAAATAACGTACCCACCACAGTAACGAATATGGATACACCATAAGCTCTAAGCACATGTGATGCATCTTGAAATAAAAACCTATAAGCGTCTAGGCTAAATTTTCTTGGAATAAAATTAAAACCATGGAGAATGACTTCTTTTTCATCAGTCAAAGATACACCTAATGATAGTAATAATGGCGCAATACACAAGATTGCATATATAAGAAAAAAGATATTAATTATACAGTTGGCTCTGTTAGAAATCTGATTGACTCCTGCTTTCTTTTTCATTGTGCTTCCCCCCTAGAATAATGCATTATCTGAATCGATTTTTCTTATTATCCAGTTAGCTGTTATAACCAATACAAAACCTACAAAGGATTGATATAATGCAGCAGCCGCAGCCATTCCCAAATCCCCTAATTTTGTCATTGCACGATAGACATATGTATCAATAACTTGTGTAGTAGAAAATAGAGCCCCTGAATTCATTGGCACATTATAGAACAGACCAAAATCAGCATAGAATATTCTTCCAATAGCCATTATGGCTAATATTATTATTATAGGCTTTATAGATGGTAGAGTTATATATATTATCTGCTGCCATTTACTGGCACCATCTATGATTGCTGCTTCATATAATTCTGGAGCTATCCCCAATATAGCTGCCAGATATATTACTGTTGAATACCCTACATTTTTCCACAGATTAACAAATACCAAGATAAATGGCCAGTGCTTAGGTTCTGCATAAAACCGTATTTTTTCAATGTTTAAAAATGAAAATATACTTTTATTCAATAGACCATTCTCCATTCCTAAAAAAGCAAATACCATATATGCTACAACAACCATTGATAAGAAATAAGGGAAGAAAAAAATGCTTTGATAAACTTTAGCTGCAAATCTATTACGAATTTCACATAATGCTATAGCAAAAGCAATTGAAACGACCATACCCAAAACTATAAAAGCAAGATTATATAATAGAGTATTCCTAGTTGCTATGAGAACATCTTTGGTCTTGAATAGAAACTGGAAATTAGCAAAACCACACCAGGGACTTCTTATAATGCCATCAGCATAATTTATATTTTTAAAGGCAATTATAATACCACCCATAGGTAAATATCTCATACATAATATTAATAGAAATCCTGGCAGAATCATTAAATAAAGTGGATAATATCTAAAGTGCTTCTTTAGCGTTTTCATTATTGTCACCTCTGTTTTTTTTGGTATATTCATTATATAATCTGCTGAGAATATGTAAATTTAAATAACTATGATTCTATAAAAATAACTACAAAAAAGCATCAAAATCAATTGATGCCTTTTATAAAATAAAATATATCCTGTAAATATCAATTACTATCATTAATTTCATTCATTATACCATTCAAGGTATTAAGCCCTTCTTCTATTGGTCTTTCACCTGTTATTATATCAAAATAAATATCAAACCTTTGTCTTTCGTATTCTTTGTTTTCCTTGTTTGTCTCATATACACACATTCCTTCATGGGGTAAGAATTCTTTTGGTGTCTTTACATTTAACATTTCATCCAGTTCTTCCAACTGAACATTATATGTGGGTATGATATATCCTTTTTCATACATGTAGATTCCCCATTCTCTTGATGTCAATGCTTTACAGAATTCAACTATTTCATTAATGGACTCTGATTTACTGTTAACACCTATCAACATACCCGGTATGCTTATATTATTGATATTCATATTTTCTTGATTCCAGATAGGTACACTACTTATACCGACATTATTGTCTTCTTGGTTATCAAGCCAATAATAATCTTCATTGGATATAATCATCATGCCTATATTACTCTCTGCATATTGTTTCAGCACATTGTCCTTTTTCAATTTGGTAGCATATTGTAATATACCACTTTGCTGATTGATCTTCCTCATTACTTGGAACCATTCTTTATATATACTAAAATCATAATTATCCTTTTCTTTATCATAATAATAAATACCATTCATCTTATTAGCATTCTCCAGAAGACTCATGAACCCACTTTCTTTATCTTTTAGATATAGTGCAAAACCATAACTCTCACCGATTTTCATTTCACTGATTTTAATGGCCTCTTTATATAATTCCTCTAAGGTAACAGGTGGTTTCTCCCAATCCAGACCAACTTCTTTGAATATGTCTTTATTATAAATCAATCGATATGTACGCATACTCAAAGGAATAACATTTTCAAATGACTTATCTGCCTTCTCACTTAGATATGTATTTATAGGCAGCAGCCAGTTCTTGTCATTATATGTTTGTAACCAATCTTCATCAATCATAAATATATCTGGCTTATCCTTTGACATCATTTTCATATTTAATATGTATTGATATTTATCATAAGTGACCTTTTCTAGAACTATTTTTTTACTGCTGGTACGATTATATTCTTTTATCAGTTTTTCTAATGGTGTGATAGTTTTATCATCTATAACTTTTACCATGAATGTTATAGTGTTTTCCTCTGAATCTTTTGGTTCCATAGTCTGGGTATCAATATTCTTATTATCACATCCAATCATTAACAAGCATATCAGTATCATAATTGATATAATCTTTATCTTCATTATGTTCTCCTTTGCATACATATTGTTTTCAAACACATTCTATAATAATAACATTTTATTTTCAAGTAATATCTAATTTAAAACAATTACTTTCCAATAGAAAAATCAAAGATTATTATTAATCCTAATAGAAATGTTTAGAAAAACGTTGATATTTATATGGACGTTATATACATTCTGTTGTATTATTATAATCTAAATAAGTATTTACTTAAGATATGTTTCTAACAAATATATAATATGGTGATAATCAATGATTAAAAAACTACTATCTTTCAAGAAATTTTTATCCAAAAGAATATCAACAATTAAAAACCAGCTGATTATAACATTTTTACTAATCATCATAATTCCCACTGCGATCATTTCTTCAATCATATATACTAAATCAACTGAAAGTCTCACTAATAAAACGGAAAACATATTAGAAATGAATTTCAACCTGCTAGAAAACAACATCCAGAAAGAAATCAATCTAATAGATAAAGTTGTTACACAGATTTATTTAGATGATAAAATGTTGGATCTATTATCTTATTCACCATCTAAACATTACTATTACCTATACTCAAGATATAAAGTCATAAAAGACCCTATAACTCAATCTTCAGCTTTTGAAAATGTTCTTAATACATATACTTCCACATTGAACTATTTCAACAAATCCAAGACCAAACTATACGTGTATCAATTTGGTGATTACAAATTTCATACTAACATATTCAATTTGGAAGAAGTCCAAATAACATCATGGTATCCTAGTATTTCCCCAGATTCAAGCCCTAGAATAATGTATTTTCCTAGAAGTAAAAACAACAACTTGCCTCAAGGAGTCAACTATGTTCGTAAATTATTCGGATTGAAAAATTATGATTTATCTTTTTCTAGTTTAATAACAATTCAATTGCCAATGAATGAAATAAGCAGGATGCTAATTAATCTAAAACCCACTAATGGAAGTACTATATTTGTACTTAACGAAAACAATTGGATAATAGCGAGTACTGAAAATAAGTTTATCAACGCTAATTTCAAATCTTTCTTTTCATCCTATATGCCAATAAACGATAGTAATAAATTTAATACTCAAATCATTGACTACAATGATACAAAGACTCTCTTATCTACAAAAACCATTAATGATATAAACTGGAAAATAGTTGGAATAACGCCACTTAATGAACTTAACAAAGACCTGTATAAAACTCAAAAATTCATAAAGCTAGTTATACTCATTATACTCATCATCAGTCTAAGCTTTGCTTTATTGCTGGCTAATAGGATCTCCAATCCTATAAAGAAACTAGTAGAATCTATGGGTACTCTTGATACGGATAATCTATATGTCAAGATTGATGATTATCATTTCAATGATGAATTCAGTTACCTGATAGACCACTATAACGCAGCAAACAAAAAGATCAGGAACTCAATTGTTAAGATAAAGGAAATCGAGAATGAAAAGAAAGAGGCAGAGTTCAAAGCTTTACAGGCTCAGATTAATCCCCATTTTCTATATAATACACTTGATGCAGTCAACTGGCTTTCATTAAAATATGATGCAGAGGATATTAGTATAATGGTTACATCCTTATCGGATTTCTTTAGATACAGCTTAAGCAAAGGTAAGACAATAATACCATTGAAAAATGAGCTAATACAAACTGAGAGTTATTTGACCATACAAAAAATAAGATTTCCAGATATAATTGACTATTCTATTTACTGTGATGAAGAGATAAAAGAGTGTTCTATTGTCAAGCTAACTCTTCAACCTTTAGTTGAAAACTCAATCATTCACGGTATAGAACCAACTGATGAACCAGGATTCATAGAAATTGTTTGTCTCAAGGAAAATAATAATATAATTATAACAGTTAGTGATAATGGTATAGGTGCTGACATTGATATGCTTAACAATATAATCAATGACACCTCTAGTAGCTGTAGCTCTTATGGACTAAGGAATGTTAATCAGAGAATCAAAAGCTACTTCGGTGATACATATGGCATAATCTTTTCAGAAAATGAAACTACAGGAATTACAGCAACCATTACCCTGCCTTTTATGATTTATGAGGAGGATAATAATGTTAAAGATGATAATTGCTGATGATGAAATACTTGTAAGGGAAGGTCTTAAAAATATTCTACCCTGGGAAGCTTATAATATTGAAGTAGTAGGAGTAGCAAAGAATGGTATTGAAACTCTTACTTTATGTGAAGAACTGAAGCCAGATATATTATTCACTGATATTAGGATGCCACATCTGACCGGAATCGAAGTGGCTCAAAAACTGAAAATGCAAAATTATAAAACTAGAATTATAATAGTAAGCGGAATTGAAGATTTTTCTTATGCTCAGCAAGCAATAGAATTAAATACAGAGGGTTACATATTGAAACCCATAAAGAAAAATAAGTTAATCGAAATTGTAGAGAAAGTAGTTAGTTCCATTAATGATGAAAAGGAACATGCAGTCAAATTCAAGCAGTTGAAAAAACAATTATATGATAATATACCAGCTATCAAAGACAGGTTCCTTTGCAATATAATATTCAGAAAGTATTCAAACGAAAAAATAATATATGACAAATGCAAATTCCTTAATATTCCTTTTGTAGGCTCTAAACCTTTTGTTGCCTGTAAAATGGTGATTGATGAAATCACTGGTAGTTTTTCCAAGAACTCTGAAGAGAATTATGAACTTATTTTGATGTCTATATTAAATATATGTAATGAACTACTAGCTTCTTATGATTATGGTATCTGCTTCAATATCAATGAAAATGAATTCATCATCATATTCAATTATGACCGAATAGAATCAATAAGCGATATCTGTGAAGAGCTTTTGACTGCCCTTAATAAATATATTGAAATAAAAGTTTCTATAGGCATAGGTGAAAAAGTGGATTCAATATTATTGCTGTACAACTCTTATAAATCTGCTGAAACCTGCTTGGAATATAAATTCTATTCTGGTATAAATACTGTAATAAACTCAAAAGACTTGACTTATAAAGCAGATACACTTGAATATGTTAAACTACATATCATAGAAGAAAAATTGTTGAACGGGATAAAGCTAGGTAATCTAACAACAGTTAACGATGTACTCTGTCAGATTTTCAATCACATTGAAAGTTCTTCATTCACCCCTGAAGAATACACCAAAAGCATTTTTACCGAGCTTATTTTTATAACTACCCGTTCATTATATGAGATACAAGAAAATCTTAGTGACATTGTGGAAGAACCTATTAAACTATGTAATGATATCAATAAATTGAATACCTACGATGATTTGAAAAATTATATACTTGGTCTTTTTGATAAAATAACTGCTTACTTCAATAATAAACTCAATCAGAAAAACAGATATGTCGTTAATGAGATCAATGATATAATCAAACATCAATACACTAAAAACATAACTGTAAAATTAATATCAGAGCAAGTTGGTTTAACACCAAATTATATAAGCCAGATTTTCAAGAAGGAAACTGGGATTACTATAACCAAGAAGATTACTGAGATAAGAATTGAGGCAGCCAAGGAACTTCTAAAGGACAGTAACTTCAAGGTTTTTGAGGTAGCTGAAATGGTAGGATTTGATAATCCATATTATTTCAGTACAGTTTTTAAAAAGATTACAGGAATCCATCCTTCAAAATTCCGATAGCAGTTTAATATTATTATCAATCAACTGTATACGCTGTTTTACACAATCCAGAGACCTGTTGGCATCTTCTGGTGTATTGAAGGTATAATCAATCAACTTATCTACAGTTGTTGTAGCCACATGGATTCTCGTATCGCTGGAAGCATAATACATGAATACTTCATTTTGTTCGTTAACCATGACTCCATTGCAGAAAACCACATTTGATACATCTCCAACTCGTTCATTATCATAGGGGGCAACGAAATATCCTCCTGGTTTTGCAATTACTTTAGAAGGGTCCTCTAAGCTAGTAGCAAAAGTGTATAGAACATATCTTAATCCAGCTGCTGTATTTCTTACTCCATGAGCTATATGTATCCATCCTTTATTTGTTTTTATAGGAGCTGGACCTTCTCCATTTTTGACTTCATAGACTGTATGATATCTCTTCTCATCAATAACCATTTCTTTTTTGATTACTGGATTCAATATGTCATCACATAGTCCCAAGGCTATACCACCACCTGATCCTGTTGAGATGAAACCATCTTGTGGTCTTGTATAAAAAGCATACTTGGAATTGATGAATTCTGGGTGAAGTACCACATTCCTCTGTTGTGGTGATGGTGTTTTTAGATTAGGTAACCTTTCCCATGATTTCAAATCCTTAGTACGTACTAATCCAGCTTTAGCCACAGCACTAGACGTATCCCCTTGCTTACAATTACCTTCTTTACTTTCGGAACAAAAAACACCATAAATCCATTCATCCTCATGTTTAACCAATCTCATGTCATATATATTAGTTTCTTCCTTATCAATATCTTCCCAGTAAAGAGGTTTGTTGATGAATCTAAAATTATCTATCCCATTATCACTCTCTGCAACGGCGAAGAAAGATTTTCTATCTAAACCCTCAACACGACATATTAGATAATATTTTGAATCCACATATATAGCAGCTGGATTGAACACCGCATTGATACCTAGCCTTTCAATAAACTGAGGATTCCTTCTTTTATCCAAATCAAATCTCCAGTGAAGAGGTATGTGATGTCTAGTTACAACAGGATATACATATCTTTCATAAACCCCGTTATAAAATCCATCACTCACCATATTCTTTCTCTTCAATAATTTATTTTGCTTTTTTAATAGGTCATAATATTTTTCATGTATCATCTTCATTCTCCTCTCTACTCTTTTATACTAATGTTTTTCCATTCATCTTTTCAGCTAATTATAATTATCTGTTAATTTCAATAATTACACTTGATAATTATACTAATTTTAAGTATACTCTAGTATATATTTGTTTTTTGTTAAGTTATGATTCTATATTTATTAATAAGAATTGGTTTACATCATTGTAAGTGAGGTGTTTTTATGGCTAATCAATTAGTTGATTTAAAATTCAGCAGTTCAAGTTCATTTGTAATCAATAGAAGAGTCCAATTAGATTATTTTCTACCACATAAGCATGATTTTGTAGAATTCTACTATGTATATCAAGGAACTGGCAGTGAAAAACTTAATGGTAAAGAATATATCATAGAACCAGGAACCTTCTGCGTTGTTCTCCCTTACCAAGTTCACCAACTATCAACAGATAAGAGTAATACTGTTTCCCTTATCAATGGAGAAATATCCTTGGACTCAATATATGATACTGATTCAGCAACATCAGATTTATATGAACTATTGTTCACAGATTTACCTGCCATAACATACCTTAATAAAAAAACCTCATTAATCATTGAAGATATATTGAAACAATTACTACAAGAACAAACTAACTTTTACATATACAAAAACAAAATGATCAAAGCAAAATTAATTGAATTATTTATTATAGTTAATCGCTTTCGTCATAATCTTGATAGTTCCTCAGAAAAAGGCATAAGTTCCAAGACTTCAATCAATAATAATTCCAATAAACTTATATGGGAAATTATTTATTATGTACATTCACACTATCAAGAAAATATAACATTAGAAAAATTATCTAATATATTTCATTTGAGTAAACCTTATATTAGTAGTCAATTCAAAAAACAGTTTGGTCAGAATTTCATATCTTTTTTGAATGAGGTTAGAATCAAAAATGCTTGTGTGTTGATACTGTCAACTGATCTATCAATAACTGAAATAGCTTTTACTTCTGGTTTTAAGTCATATTGTTCTTTTACCCGGACATTTCATCAGATAAAAGGTATGTCTCCTAGTAAATTTAAACAGGCTAATTTATCCTTGAAATGTTAAGAATAATTATGATTACATTTTACTTTATGATATTGTAACGAACTACTACAATATTAACCGAAACATTGCAATTATTAAACCAATTTATTTTATTGTCCCTTGCTATACGTAAGGTTTTTGCTTATAATAAAATTACTATAATTATCCACACAGATAGTATTAAGTAGGAGGAAGCTTATATGAATTTTAAAAAAGCCATTGTATTCGTTAATTTATTCAAGAGAATACAATCAGATGATATTACAGCTTGGGCTTCAAAACTCACTTTTTATATACTGTTGTCCATTTTTCCTTTTATACTATTTCTTATGCAGATACTTAGTTATACATCCTTATCAGATGTGGATGTCCTTTATCAATTCAAAGACATCTTTCCTGATGAGATTTTTGGTGTTATAGGATTCATTACTACAGATATTGAAAAAAACCAAAGCGATACATTATTGTCCATTGCACTTATTGCGACTATCTGGGCTGCATCAAAAGGTATAATGGCGATAATAACCAGTCTTAATAAAGCATATAGAGAAAAAGAAACTCGTTCATATATCTTTTTAAGATTGATGTCATTTATATATACTATAGCTTTTGCAATAGTATTGATTCTAACTTTCTTGTTAATTATATTTTGGAATAAGCTACTTAACCTAGCGTTTTCATATATATATCTTCCCACAGGGTTAGAAGGAATAATTGACTTCATCAGAATACTTTTTGCTATGGTACTTCTATTCTTCTTTTTTATACTGTTGTATAATGCGTCACCAAATAAAAAGATAACTTTCAAAGAAGTAGTACCAGGAGCTATACTCTCTACAATCGGTTGGTTAGCTATGTCATTTATCTTTTCATTCTATATTGATAAAATAGGTAACTTCTCTTATATGTACGGAAGTCTAGCGAGTATAATTATACTATTAATATGGTTATACCTATGTAGTATAATAATATTAGTCGGTGGTGAACTTAACGCCATCTACTTTGAAAAAAACAAATAATGAAAAGAGGCAAGTCTATAGGTCACTTCACTTAGGCCAAGCCTCTTTTTTATTTCATCCTTGACAAAGGGTCCATTTTGTATTAGTTATTTTTTTATTCATAATAATTAGAATATTATATTAATAATAATATATAGACAAAGAAATATATATGTAAAAATCCTAAAAACTATTATATTGCATTGGAATTTACAAAAAAGGGAGTAATGTATATGAAAAATACTAATATCAATATTATTGGAGTTGGGACATACCATCCCAAAAACAAAGTCAGTAATAATGAACTTATAGCTCATTTTAATAAATTAGGTATTGAAATACAAGGTCTATTGACACATCTAGAAAGAGAGTACAGATATCTTTCTGATGATAAAGATGAAACTGTCATTTCTATGGCATATGAAGCTAGTATTAATGCATTGGCACAGGCAAAAATGAAACCTGAAGATATTGACATAATAGTATTCGCAACGGATACACCTGAATACACTTCTCCATCAAATGCAATCAAGCTTACCGATCTCCTAAAAGCAGATAACGCCAAAATGGTATATGATACCAACAGCAACTGCATAGGTATGCTAACTGCACTTGACCAAGTTAGTCGAATATTACAAACTAATAAAAGATTTAAAAGAGCATTAGTCGTGGGTGGTTTATTGATTAGTTCTGTAGTTAACACTAATGATCCAGTAACTTACGGAAATTTTGGGGATTCAGCAGCAGCAGTTATACTAGAGAAAGTTGAAGAAGACATAAAAAGAGGATTCATTGATTCCACTCATTATACAAAAACCAGTGAAGTGGATAATATTCTTATGCCTAAGATTGGATATTCAAAGATAACAAAAGGTGAAAAAGTAACAGAAGAAGATAAAAAATGGACCTTCGTTCCATTTGAAAGTGATTTCATAAGTGACTATTGGGTAGAACTCATAAAAGACCTGGCAAGAGAAAATGGTATGCAACCTACAGACGTAGACCATTTTCTTTTTTCACAATTCACAAATCCAGCAGCAAAAGCCACTTTAGAAAAATTGCAAATATCCAGCGATAAACTGACCTATGTCGGCAATGAATATGGATATACCGGTGTAACAAGTCCTATCATGGCATTGGAAAGGGCACTAGAAAAAGGTAGAATCACAGAAGGTTCTAAAGTAATCCTCATCTCAGTAGGCTCAGGGTCAACTGCAACCGCAATCTTATTCAAATTTTAACTAATACATAACTATAAAAAAAGTTTTTTATTTTACAAATGGACCCTTTGTCAAAGATATATATCTACTAAAGTTCGTTATGCAACTATGAAGAAAAAGTGTTTTGTAACGGGCAATTAAACAAGCAAAATGGTATATGTATATGTGGAGTAGTGAGGCAGGACGCCGAACCCAGCTTTTAATCTGACAGCCCTACTGGACTGTCAGAAAAAATAGTGGACTCGATGTCCATTATTTTTTTGTTGAGCTCAGGACGAGCAAGTAGCTGGCGTAACATATACATATACCATTTTGCAGTACCCAACTTAAAACAAAACACATTTTCTGACTTACTTGCACATAAACAAACTGTCTGATACTCATATCAGACAGCTCTTATTTAATAATATGTATTAACTTTATACTATGCTAATTTACTCTTAACCTCTTGCATATTATCTGCATATTCAATTCCTTCGTCCCATCCAGGAATTTGTTTTCCTAATCTCTTGAATTGTGATATTGTAATAATATTACCTTCAGTAAGTAAAAATCTTCTTTTAAATGGAACTTCTATATATCTTTTCATTAGATCTGTCAATTTGTCTGCAACAGGAGGGCTTGAAGGTTTTAAATCATTGCTTAGATTAATAACCAAAACATAATTATTAGTATTCATAGAACCAACTAATTTGTTATAAGCATTGATAAAAGAATCTCCATCCTCTTCTTTGTAAAATCCTGATGCACTTAAATGAACAAATTTTTCTGTTTCATTTACTTCCATAGTATATCTTGCGCTTCCATTTTCATATGTCATTTCATGTCCTCCTTAAGTATATTATCTTCAACAATAACAATTATACTAGACAAAAGTTATAATATCAAGCAAATTATTTGACAACTATGTGTCAAACTGGCACAATTAAACAAAATATAGTGTTAAGTCAAGTATAATAAGTAAGTCAGTATGTTTTAATGAATAGAGTATAGGTGGTTTAGGTGAGTTATGTTATTAATTTCCGCTACTATGGTATAGGTTAATATTACGTCAGCAGATTAAACGTCCATGTTTAAAACTGCTGAGCTCACCGTCCATGGCTCGCTGCTCCATATTACCCTATACCATATCCGCTAGGCTAGTACCTATTTTATATTGTAATAGAAAAATACCTACAGATAAGATATTAGTTGTATCCTATCTATAGGTATAATCGTAACTTGGTCTTAGTACTATTAATTTACTGGAATAAACAATGAACCTATTTAATCAATTCTTTGAATAGTTCTTTTGTTGCAGGATATATTTTTTTGAATTTATTGTATTTCTTGTTGTATAGTTTTACATCATCTTTGTTGGGTTCTATGGTATTGGTTATTTTAATGAATTTTTTACAGGCTTGTTCCACGGATTCAAATAGTCCATAACCCACTGATGCTAATATGGAGGCTCCATATGCTGGACCTTCATTAGTATTAAGTTTATTTACCTTGACATCTAGTACATCAGCTATTATTTGACACCAGAGTCTGCTTTTGGCTCCACCACCATTTATGCTGATAGCATTTATTTCAATACCCATTTCCTTCATAATTTCAAATGTATCACGTAATGAAAAGGCTACTCCTTCTAATACGGCTTTTGTCATGTGTTTTCTTTCATGGGTCATATTCATTCCTATAAATAAACCTCTGCAATTAGGGTCATTATGTGGTGTTCTCTCTCCCATGAGATATGGTAAGTAGAATAAGCTGTCATCAATCTTAGCTTCTTGTGCTTCATCTAGTAGTTTATCAAAATCATTGGTCTTGTTTATTTCTTCGACCCACCATTTTAAGGATGATGCTGCTGCTAAGGTTACACCCATGAGATGATATTTACCATTAGCATGACAGAAGGAATGAAGACTGTTGTTTTCATCTACAAAGAATTTTTCATTTGATGTAAATACTACGCCGGATGTTCCAAGGGATAGAGAACATGAGCCTGATTCTACAACGCCTCCTCCCACAGCAGCAACAGCTTGGTCTCCACCGCCAATTACAATTTTAACATCTTGGTTTAGCCCTAGTTCATTTGCTAGTTCAGCATTTATATTACCTATTGACTCGTAAGATTCATATAGTTTTGGTAATTGAGTTTCAGATATTTCTAGGAGTTCAAGCATGTCTTTTGACCATTTTCTGTTTTTGACGTCCATGTAGAGAGTTCCTGAGCCATCTGACATATCTGTTGCAAAGACACCTGACATCTTGTATGCTAAGTAATCTTTTGGCAGCATTATCTTTTTTATTTTATTGAAGTTCTCTGGTTCATTTTTTCTTAGCCATAGGAGTTTAGGAGCTGTAAATCCAGTAAGTGCTAGGTTACCTGTCCACTTGGATATTATGGTTTGCCCTATTTCCTTATTAAGATACTGGCATTCTTCATCGGTTCTTTGATCATTCCATAGTATTGCAGGTCTGATTACTTCATCATTCTCATCAAGTGTGACTAATCCATGCATCTGTCCACTGAAGCTAATGGCCTTTACCTTGTTTTTATCTAATCCATCCAACAAATCTATTAATCCATGTTTTGATTGTTCCCACCAGTCCTCTGGATTCTGCTCTGACCATAATGGTTTAGGAAAATAGATAGGATATTCTCTGCTTATAGTTTTTATTACATTTCCATTTTCATCTGCTGCAATTATTTTAACAGATGTAGTTCCTATATCAATACCTATAAAATACATTTCTACCCTTCTTTCTCCTGTTGGATTAATCTATTTTGATTACAGCTTTTACAACCTCACTGGCGTTATTTACAACAAAGTCAAAAGCTTCTTTTGTATGTTCAAAATCATATTCATGACTTACTATTTGCTTAACGTTAATTGACCCGCTAGCAATTGCGTTAATTGCTACAGGATATAGATTTCTATAGCGGAAGATAGTTCTGACTTCTCCTTCTTTACCCATTAGTTTCATGAAGTTAAAACTTACTTCATCATTAGGAGTCATACCTACTAGAACAATGATACCGCCACGTTTTACTACATCTACAGTTTGTTTCACAGTGATTTCAGCTCCTGCTGTATCTATTACAACATTAGCCCCTTTTCCATCAGTCAATGATTCTACTTGCTTAATTACATCAGTTTCTTTTGCATTAATAACTGAAGTTGCACCAAGTTTTTCAGCCATTTTCAATCTATTTTCTAATACATCTACAACTATGATATTGGAAGCTCCTCTTGCTTTACATGATAAAAGGGTTACAAGACCAATACAACCTGTTCCAAAGATAACAACTGTGTCTCCAAGTTTTACATCGCCAATACTTGCTGCATGCAATCCAACAGCTAGTGGTTCAACTAAAGCACCTTCCATATTGCTTACATTATCAGGTAGTTTAAAACACATATCCTCTGGATGTTTAACATAATTCTGAAGAACTCCATGATATGGAGGTGTTGCAAAAAACTCTACATCAGGGCATAGATTATATTTTCCTTCTTTACAGAATTCACATTTGCCACAAGTCTTGCCAGGTTCAAGACAAACTCTATCACCTACCACTAGATTTTCTACTTCACTTCCTACTTGTACTACTTCTCCAGCACATTCATGTCCTAGAATAAAATCTCCATTGACAACAAAGTCACCTATTTTACCATGTTGATAATAATGTACATCTGAACCGCAAATACCTACTGTGTCTATCTTGATCAAAACATCTTTTGGTAATAATTCAGGTACAGCTACATCCTTGAATACCATATTGTTTGTTCCTTGCATATATACTGCTCTGTTTTTCATTATAATTAACCTCCTTATTTTGAAATTGGTACGTGCACCAAGTCACGTACCAATCAATCTACTTATGAATACTTTTTATAATGCTCCTGCTTTTTTGTGCATTTCGATTGTATCATCAACATTTTCACTATTGATTAATGGACAATCGATATCAATATCAATTTGTTTTTCTTCACCAGTCAATAATTTATTTGCAGTATCAAGTAGAGATTCTGCTAAATCATAAGCACTTTGAAGACATGTTGAAGTCATAAGTCCATCTTTTATTAATAATGCTGCTTCAGCAGTTCCATCAACACCATATGCTAAGATGTCTTTGTATTTTGGATTATCTTTTATTACTTCTATTGCTCCAGCAGCCATGTTATCATTCATTGCGATTATTGCGTCAATCTTGTCATTAGCTTGAACCCAAGTTTCCATATAATTCATAGCTTCATCTTTATTCCAGTTAGCTATTTCTTCACCAACTACTTTTACATCTGGACGTTTTTCAAAAAACTCTTTCTGCCAGCTTTCATATCTCTTATCTGCATGGAAGTTTCCTGGAGGTCCTTTTAATACTACTACATTAGCGTTTTCTGGAATTTGATCTATTGCAGCTTGTGCATTTACTGCCGCTTGTAAGTATGGGTCAGCATCTACTGAGGATGCCCCTTCAATTCCATCAATACGTGCATTGGTAGTAATTGTTATAATACCTGCTTTTACAGCTTTTTCAGCGTAAGGTCTTTGAGCTTCACCATTGTTTGGCTGAATGATAACTGCATCATACTTATTGGTTATAGCATTTTCAATCAATGAGTTTTCAGTATCATCAGAAGCTTGTCCATCAAATACATCCACTTTGATATTGTCATATTTATCAGCTTCTTCCATAACTGCATTTGCAAGCCATGCGGCAAAAGAATCCGCTTGAGCTCTTGCTATGTATGCAACTCTAAAAGGCTTTTCTTCATCATTTGTTTTTTCATTTGACACCCCAGTATTGTCCCCTGTTTTTGTTTCTTTGTCAGAAGACTGGCAACCTGCAAACATTAAAGTAACCATTGTCAAAATTAAAGTGACTACCAAAATCTTTTTCATTTCATTTCCTCCTTAAATTTTATGAATAGGTTAATAGACTATTCTTTTATCTAAATATGAGTCCATTTTTATTGTTCCTGAGAACAATACTCATATAAGATTCAATTTATTTTTTCTCTTCAATACTGCCAAGCTTACTTTTAGTTCTTTTTGTTTTAGCCCATATATCATAGATAACTGCAAGAGCTATAATTGCACCACGTACTATTTGTTGCAGATAAGAGTTGACTCCTGTCAATACCATGATGTTATCCAAGAAACCAACTATGAATGCACCTGCTAAAGTACCTGTTGCTGTTCCAATACCACCTGTAAAACTTGTTCCACCAATTACTGCCGCTGTAAGAGCTTTGAATTCATAACCTACAGCACCATTAGGCATACCACCGTTTACACGAGACATGAATAATACACCAGCAATACCTACGAAAATACCATTAATGATAAAAGCTTTCATCTTGATCTTGTTTACATTGATACCTGAAGCATTAGCAGCTTCTTCATTACCACCAATTGCATAGGTAGAACGTCCAAACACTGTATGGTTCAACAGATACCAAGTAAGTATCAGAATAATTACCAAGAAGATCAGTGGTGTAGGTATTCCCATAATTGAACCTTGACCAAATTTCACATAATCTCCTATTTGATATATGTTTTGCCCGTTAGTATATAGAAGCGCTGCACCACGAGCCATTGTCATCATTGCAAGAGTTGCGATAAAAGGTGGTGCTTTGAACTTGGTAATCATTACTCCGTTAATCATGTTACAAAAAACTCCTGCTACTATAGCAACTATGAAAGCTATCAATAAACTTCCTGTTGATGTATAAGCTGAAACTGAAAATACTCCAGCTAGAGCAAGTACCGAAGCGGATGATAAATCCAACATACCAGATATGATCAATATGGTTTGTCCAAAACCTAATATGGTTGCAACGGAAATTTGTCTTGATATATTAGTCAGGTTATCTATCGTTGCAAAATTCTTATTTGCTATACAGCATATTATGAATAGAACTATGAGTACTAAAAATATACTGTACTTGCTTTTAATAGATGACCATGTGTTATTTGTTTTCATTTTGTTCTCCTCCATTTACTATTTGGTTTTTGTAGCTAACTTCATTATGTTTTCTTGGGTGAACTGTTCTCTAGTTAGCTCTCCAGTTATCTCTCCTTTTGCCATGACATAGATTCTGTCACACATACCAATGAGTTCAGGAAGCTCTGACGAAACCATTATTAGAGCCTTTTTCTCTTGTGCCAATTTTGTCATTAATTTATAGATTTCATATTTTGCACCAACATCAATTCCTCTGGTTGGTTCATCTAAAATTAGGATATCTGGATCTGTTACCATCCATTTAGCCAATACAACTTTTTGTTGATTACCACCGCTCAATGATTCTATAGTCGTTTCATAAGTAGGAGTTTTAACATTCATGTTTTTACAATATTCTTGCACAGTTTTATTCTCTACCTTCTTATGTAATCTACCTTTGTTGATGAATTTCTTAAGACTTGCAAGAGAAGTATTTTCTTTCACACTTCTAACGGGTATAATACCGAATCTTCTTCTATCCTCAGACAGCATAACCATTTTTTTGTCAATACTGTTTTTAACACTTTTAATATCTACTTTTTTGTTTTTTATGAGAATTTCACCTGATTCATAGCTATCCAAACCAAAAAGTGCTCTCATGACTTCTGACCTGCCGGCACCCATAAGTCCTGCAAAACCTACAATTTCTCCTTCACGTACATTAAAGCTTATATCACTAAAGTTTCTAGTAGAAGTCAAATTCTTAACCTCAAGGACATTTTCTCCTAATACTATTTTTTCTTTTGGATAGTCATTGGTTAACTTTCTACCAACCATCTGAGCTATTACCGTTTCCATATCATAATCATCTTTTGATCTTGAATCTACTACTGCTCCATCTCTGAATACTGTTATTTCATCTGCTATTCTAAATATTTCATCCATCTTGTGAGAAATATATATTATACAAGCGCCACGATCTCTTAATTCATTTATCTTGCTGAACAATACTTCAACTTCTTTTTGTGTTATTGCGGAAGTCGGTTCGTCCATGATAATGATATCTGAATTATAGGAAATAGCTTTTAGTATCTCTAACATCTGAACATCTGATACTGTCAGGTCTTTTAATCTTGTTTGAGGAGAGTAAGAAAGATTCTCTTTTCTCAATAAATCAATAGTTCTTTTTCTTATTTCACCCCAGTCAACCTTTCCTAATTTATCCTTAGGCCAATTACCAACAAATAAGCTTTCTTCTATTGTCATTTCAGGTATATAATTCAGTTCTTGAAATATCATGGATATACCAAGACTTCTAGCTTGAATTGGATTCTTTATATCAACAGCTTTTTCATCAATCAATACTTGTCCCGAATCTGGTTTATAAATTCCATTTATGACTTTCATAAGAGTTGATTTACCAGCACCATTTTCACCACAAATAACATGGACTGTACCTTTTTTTACGGTAAAATTAATTTTATCCAATGCCTTGACACCTGGAAATGATTTCTCAATATTGGAAACTCTTAATTTGATATCTTGATTCATAGCCTTTTCATCTCCTTCCAATGGTTTTGTGCAATTTAACATCTTCGCTTTGTGAATACAATGATATATCAAAATTACCACCAAATAAATGGTCTATTTTATTATTGTTTTATACAATTTTACTCAAATATAATAGTTACATTTTTGAATGCAATCTTTTATACTTAGTTAATATTTTTTTATACTATATTAATCACTACATAAAAAAATGCAAAAAAATAGCCCCCTCCAATGAGAAGACTTAATAAATATTTATATATTTTTACTATCCCTATATTCCATTACGGTCATACCAGTTATTTTTTTGAATACCTTACTAAAATATTGCTGATTAGAGAAACCTACTTTTTCAAATATCTCTTTTATCTTGTTATCTGGTTTCAATAGCATTTTCTTGGCTTGTTCTATTCTAAGGTTATTAATATATAGAGACATGGTTTTGCCTACTTCTTTCTTGAATATATTACATAAATAGTGTTTGGATAAATTAAGGTTGTTAGCTACATCTTCTAGAGAAATCTTTTGCTGATAATTGTTTTCTATATAGTTGATTGCTCTATTAACCAGTAACTTGGAATGGTCATGAGTCAAATTTTTAAGTACACCCACTACTTCATCTATGAAATCCTCTAATAATTGTATAACTTCCTTTTGAATCTCTGCATTGATTATTTGATAATGATAGTATTCAAGATTACTAATATTTGTATTATCTTCGTATAATTGACCATAAGAATTAAAAATATCTCCTATTAAATTGGAGTAGAATATTTTCGCTATCTTAGGATTGATATCATTATCTCTAAAATAAATACTTAAATCACCAATCAATCTGCTGGTTTTTTCTATACTCTCTTGACCTATGAGTTCAATAACCTGTTTATTATAAGATTTTCTTAGATCAAAAACGTTGACGTCATTGAATTCTATATTGTTGGTATTTACAATAGAAAGTATATGTTCATCCCTATAAAAGGAAATCTGGGTTTTTTTAATGAATTCCTTATAGGAGCTTCCAAGTTCAATACTTTCTTTTATTGGATTGGTATATATAATATTAACTGAAATATCAAAGTACTGTTTAGCTGCATTACTCACAGATAAAAATATACGTTTCAATTCTGATATACTTAATTTCGGTGAAGACAAAAGATAATTATATTTCTTTTTATAGCTTATAAAAAGGAATTCAATATTTTTTTCATTCAATTGTTCATGAAGAATATTAATTACTGCTTGTTTGATTTGTCTGAACCTTTCTTTGTCTTCTTGATTTTCACCTTGATGTTTCTCTATCACTATATTCACAAATGAGAATCTAGTATCATTATATGGAAACTCTAGATTTTTACATCGTTGGGTAAGTTTATTATCCATTGAAAAATCAAGTTTAATCATATCATTGAAAAGAGCCCTTTTCATATCACTTGTATTCTTCTTTACTTGGTCATGTTTATCCTTTTTCTTATTCTGTACTTCTATTTTACTCTTGATTTTATTCATGATGCTTATAAGCTCTTCATCTTCAACTTCTGATTTGAGTATATAGTCATCAGCACCTACTTTTAGGGCTTTTCTAGCATAGGAGAATTCATCGTAACATGTTAGAACTAATATCTTCACATCTGCATTTTCTTTTCTTACATCCTCCACTAACCAAAGTCCATCTTTTTTCGGCATTCTTATATCAGTAATAATAACATCTGGCATATGCTTCTTATACTGTTCATAACCCTGCTCTCCATTAGAAGCCTCAGCCACAACTGTAAAACCAATGTCTTCCCAATTTATTGTTGTTTTCAATCCGACTCTTACCAGTACTTCATCATCAATAATAAGTACTTTATACATAATCAAACACCCCGCTTAATCTACAATATTTCCTTAAGAATATTTTACATCCTTTACATTAAGTCTAACCCTAACCAATGTTCCTGCTCCTACTTTTGTTTCAATCTGCAAACCATAATCACTGCCACAATATAATTTAATCCTTTGATTAACATTATTCAACCCGACTTTACTGAATTTATTTCTATCTGTTTGGGATTTAAATATTTTTTCTAATATTTCATCCTCAATACCTGGTCCATCATCTGTTATTTCAATAATCAAGTCTTCTCCTCTGGTAAAAGCTTTTATTTCAATATTCAATTCGTTGTTCTCATCACCAATACCATATATGATTGAGTTTTCAACTATTGGCTGCAAAAACAACTTTGGTACAGTAAGTCCCAAACAATCACTATCAATATTATAATTTAGATTAATCGCTTCGTTGAACCTTAACTTCTGAATGACAATATAGTTCTTAACATAATCTATTTCTTCTTCAAGGGTTATCATATCCCTGCCTAGATTAGTACTTATCCTTAATAATTTTATCAAGGCAGTAATAGCTCTACTGACACTTTTATTACCTTGAATCTTCGCCATCCACTTAATGGTATTCAGAGTATTGTATAAAAAGTGAGGATTAATCTGGGCATGAAGAGCTTCCAACTCCACTTCTTTTTTTGCTTGCTCTTCTTTGACCAATTTGTTGATAAGTACTTCCATCTCAGAAATCATATTATTAAGACTATCCCCAAGTTGTCCTATTTCATCATTGGAATGAACTTCTGTCCTAACTGTCAAATCACCTTGTTCAACTTTATTGATTACTTTTTTCATTTTCATCATAGGTTCCGTATATCTTATAGAAAAAAAGATCATGAATAGAATTATAACGATACCATACAAGAATCCTCCTAACAGAAAATATTTTTGTATGTTATTGATCTCTTCATATAGATAACCAGTAGAAATGGTTTTGATTATCTTCCAGCCATTACTGTCAATAGTGGAATATATTGCTACCTTATCTATTTTATCCTTGTACTGAACATAACTGTTATTATCTTTACTGGTCAGAACCTCATTAGCATAGCGTTTATACCTGATTGTTGTACCTATTTTACTTTTATCTGGATGACTGATTATTACTCCATTCTTATCACATATGAATAGTTCTACATTCTCATCATCTATCAAACTCTTGTAGGCTTGTTCCAAAATGACTTCTTCCATATTAATCATCAGATATCCATAATCGTCCAGTGTATTGAAATCAATGATTCTACGAGCCAATGTAAAATAATATTTATCAAAAATACCTGATAGTATTTCTATATTCTCTTTTTTGGTAGGTAGCCATACTGGTTGTCCAGAAGAATCCATAAGTGCTTTTTGAATAGAATATGCACTTGTTATTTTGGTAGCTCCAATAGAATATTTTCTACCTTGCATAACCAAGTCAATGACTTCAATATCATCTCTCGAAGTAATAAAACCTCTTAAAGTATTCTTGAAATCGTCATATCCATATTCCGATTCATTCTTGAGCATCTCAAGTAGATTGGTATTGGATATTATGACAGTAGAGAATTCCTCAATATCTTGCAAGATAAAGTCTATCTTATCTCCTGTTTCAAAAACAGATTGTATAGCTGTATCAGTATATTTGTTTTTTATGATTTCTTTGACAGTTCTTGAATAGGTGATAGATATAGCTATCACAGGAAGTGCAATTAAAACTATAGCTATTATACCAAGTTTGACACGCAAAGCATGATAGATTTTTATTCTTTTCATTTATATCTCTCCTGTGCCATTCATTCTTGTAATCTAATCTGTCTTAGTTCTTCATATATTTTATCACTTACTTCTTTTGAATCCAGATCATATTTTATCATATCATGAAGGTTACTTATTATCACCTGTTCCACATCATAGAAATTAGATATCTTAGGTCTTAGATATAGATTCTCAGGTTTCCAAGCATCCAACACAGCACTTTTGTGCTTAATAAAATTATCTTCAAATTGTATATCCACAGTTTCTGTGTTAATATCATATGCTGATTTTCTTGTTGGAAGACTGCCGCCTTCAGGATGTTCAAGTACTTTTAACTGCATGTCCTTAGAAGTAGCCCAAGTAATGAATAACCATGAAGCTTGTTTTTCTATATCAGAAGCATATTTGTTAATTCCTATTCCTGAACCGCCAAAAATGTTTGCACTTCTTTCATCTCCATTAGGCAATATGGAATAGCCCACTTTTCCTGCAACTTTTGAGTGCAATTCATCTTCCATATAAGTATAGTTCTCATCCCAATTAGGCATCATAGCTATTTCCCCGTTTCTAAAAGCATTAGCTGAATCTGTCCAATTCCATTCAACACTCTCTGGCGCAGCTGTCTTTAGAATCTCTTTATATACATCAAGAGCTTTTAAGAATTCTTTATCTTTTACATTAATATTTTTGAATGATTTCAAACCAAGAGTATTGATGTTTTCATCAAAGAAATAATCTCCCCCATAAGAAGCCAACACATTGGAAAAATCGCAAAAAATAGAATTATGTTTTTGAGCCATATGACCACTGCCATACTTTATTTCTTCATCCGGTACATTTTCATCAATCCACTTAGAAACTTCAATATACTTTTCCCAAGTAAAACCTTTAGTACCAGGAGTAGGGTCATACCCTTTTTCTTCAATGAACTTATCTTTATAAGCATCAAAAATATCTTTTCTATAATATAAAATCATAGTAGTACTGTCAAATGGCACAGTATATAAATGGGTATCTTCCTCAAAATAAGAAATAACCCTGGTCTGATATTCTAAAAAATCATCTGTATAACCAATTATATGGGGATAATCAGGATTGGTGTTGTATGAATTAAGAACCTCCAAATAGTTATAAAATCTATTAAGAGTTTGATATGGATCAACATATATGAGCTGGTATTTACCATCTTTTGCAATAAAATCCAGATTTACCTTTTGAACTAGAGTATCAAAATCTACAGCTTTTACTTTGATATTGATTCCAGTTATATCCTGGAATTCTTCACTTTCATGCAAAATAACATTAGCATATAGATTATTTTCAACAATAAAATTAAGAGTAATACCCTCAAACTGTCGAATATCATAATTCTCAGGTAAATCCAGATTTTCAAAATTAGTTCCCATCAAAATATTATTATCATTCTTTACTTGTGTATTTTGTTTCATATCTTCATTATTATATCTAGCAAGGAAGGTCGTAATTAAAAGCCCTATTACTATCAAAATTATAGCTAACGTCTTTTTGTTCATTTATGTCACCCACTTGTAAGTTAGATATTTTATATATTACGTTATTATATCACATTATTCAAATACTATAAAAGGAAATATTTTATCCAAAATGCTTATCCTTACATGAAATTAATAAATCTCTTTTACCTGTGTTCCCTCATAATAATGATTAAGTATTTTCTTAAAATCATGCCCTTTATCAACCATGCCTTTCACACCATTTTGACTCATTCCAACACCGTGACCGTAGCCGCCCCCTCTGAATATTACCTTGACCAAATTACCATCCTTATCATACTCTTTATCCATTATATAAAAAGCACTAGGCATCAATTTTTCAACTATCTTTTCACTTTTGTTCTGTAATATAACTGGAACTGTTTCTTTACCTTCTATATAACTAACTGGCGAAACCAATAACCTGATATTATATTCTGTTGCTACCTTAACAATACCCTCAGAACCTTCAATAATCATTTCTGTAATGTTGCCACCTTTACCTCTTTTATATATACCAATATCTTTTAATGTTCCAATACTGTCAATAGGTCTGCTTCTGAATATTTTATTTTCATCAAGGGTCTTAATAAGTTTTGGCTGCTTCTTATATTGATTACCTATAGTACTGTTAATACATGCTTCAATATGCTCTTTTGTCAATTCAACGGACCATCTGTAATAGGCAAACTTCTTATCATAACCATCAACCTTATCATCCAATATAAACTCTCTAAAAAGCTCTTCATCTTCTAGATTATCATATTTGGTTTCACCATCAAATTGAGGCTTAGCCCTAAGATACTTGGGAGAGGTTGTTGGAAATTCTGTATTACTATAGTGTGGCCATACCTCTCCTGAACTTGCTGTAAAACCACAGGAAGTCGAAAAGAAATTAGCAGAAACCACATTGCCATTAAATGTTAATCCCATTTTACTGGTTTCATTTACAGCTTTTATGGATGTTTCATTTTCAGATGCATTATTATATACTTGTGAACTGACGCTATCAATAACATGAGCACCATATTTACAATAACTGTTTGAGTAAAACTGAGTATACGCATAACTCCTAGCACATACAGCTTGAGTTTTTGACGCTTCTATACCATAGGAAGTCGGCATTTCACTAGGAACAACTGCATATAGATACTCTTCAACAGGAACCTCATTCACAATCAAATAACCTTCTTTTTCTTTTGCAACCTCTATTACTCCCCTATAAGAAGGATTGAAATCATTACCTCTCTTAATACTATTAATTGTTATCTTACCATTATCTAATGCCTTAACGTATATCCTATCATTAGATTCAAAATAATTATCATTAATATTTATAATCTCTCCAGCTTTACTTTGCTTTTTATTATCTCCATATTCTATTATGTAATCGGTTGTTGCTGTTATTGATACATTCTTATGATATTTACTCTTGAATTTATCGGTGCTTATTAGCACTCTTATATCCTTAATATCCACCTTATCCCTAATAATTGCTGCACATACTAATCCATTATCATCAACAACGAAGTCAGTGGAATCATATCCAACAATGATATTATTAATGCTTTTCCAACGAATACCACTTACCGTTGAATAGATTTTAGCATCATCTGTTAGAGAATATGTGCCCAATTCATCTAAGTCTACTTTTTCACTGCTCATCAACATAACTTTACCTGCGACTTTTTGCTCTTTTAATAGAATACCAGTAATATGTCCCTTATCAATAATTATATCTCCTATCACATCATTCTTCTGTTTGTATTTATCATGGTTTATAGTTAATTCTCTACTGATTCCTCCCATAAATACAGTAGCAATATTCCCATCAATCTTTTCAATATACGCATTGGTAAGTTTTGGTGTTTCATTTATAACTCTCTTGACTGCAACAATTTCTCTATCCCTAATTATTACTTCAATCTCTTTATCCAAATATCTATCAAGAGTCAGACCCTCAAAAGTATACATGCCATAATTAGTAGCCATTTGCCAAGAATTCAAACTGGCACTATTGGCTGGTGTTGCAAATACTGTCAATTTCTTGGTTCTTATTCCACCTTCATCTTTATTCTTGTCACATAGCACTTCAAAGAAGGTCATAAAATCTTCATAACTTACTGCTTCATCCTTATTTGTCATCTCTACATGTAATCTATCTAAATTAATACCAAATCTTTCACTAATAGTCTGTAATTCATTAATAGTTAGAGGTCTCAGTGGATTAAAAGTCTTACTGCCACCTAACATCCATTTATTGATTACTACCATATTAATATATTTGTCAAACCAATTTTCTGGTGTTGTGTCTTCAAATTCTATTTCTCGGTCACTGATTTCAATAGTTCTTTTGTCAAAATTTGCAAGTGATATCATTTTTGCTGCAACAGCTCTTGTAACAATCATATCGCTTTTAATAATTATAGGTGGTTCATTATTGTCATCTTCATTATCTCCTTTTGGAGTAACTGAATCATTATCTGTGTTGTTTTCTACCTGAGTACTATTACTTATCGTATTATCTTCTACTGTATCCTTAGTCTTCGTACATGCACATAACATGATAATTATTAATAAAGTGGCACCTAAAATTTTACTATATTTCATTTAATAACCCCCATATATTGTTTCATTTGTAAAATATATACTCCACAGTATATTTTATCACAGATTCTAATTTTATACTAATAAATTAAGCTATCTGCCAAGATATTTGTTAATAGTTTATAATCAATAACTTAATCTTGTATAATATATATATTATTTTAGGCTTGTTTATACCAATTTTTTATTTTTATTACAATTTTATATTTTCAAATGATGGATATTTAGTAATATAATTCACATTTCAAGTTCTATCTGGTAATCTTTTTATATATAAAATCCAAAAAAACTGTGTTATCATTAATAAAACAAGGGGTATTTTTCCTAAGTTTCACCCCAATGGCAATGATGAATAAAAGGTCATTATGAATGTCATTATATTTTATCCTTCATTGTATTGAATTGTCTAATAATTTATGTTATACTATCTTCAACAATCTGTAAATACATAATCAAGGAGGCAACGATATGAATAAATCTTATGGTTTACCTGGAAAACAAGGTCTATACGATCCACAATTTGAAAAAGATAACTGTGGCGTTGGCTTTGTAGCTCATATGAAAGGTAATAAATCCCATACAATTATAGAGCAAGGACTGGATGTATTAGTTAATCTAACTCATCGTGGAGCAGTAGGTTCTGACCCTGATTCTGGTGACGGTGCAGGTATCTTAATCCAAATCCCTCATGAATTCTTAAAAAAAGAAATGGCTGCATTAGATTTCACTTTACCTGATGAAGGTGATTACGGTGTTGGAATGGTCTTTCTACCTCAAGAACCTAATGCTAGATATTTCTGTGAAGGTGTATTTGAAAAATACCTTGCCAGTGAAAACCTTGAGTTAATTGGATGGAGACATGTCCCTGTTAATGAAAGAGCCTGTGGTTTGACTGCAAGAGGAACAATTCCTGTAGTACACCAGATTTTTATTAAAAGAGGCGATCTTACTGCAACAGAATTTGAAACCAAATTATATATTGTTAGAAAGCTGGTTGAAAAAGCTATAAGAGAAGCATATCATACTTATACTGAAGCTTTTTACATTTGCAGCCTTTCAAGTAAGACAATGATATATAAAGGACAGTTACTTGCTAGACAAATTCCAGAATTCTACCCTGATCTAAAAGCTCCTTCAATGGTTAGTGCTATTGCTTTAGTTCACCAAAGATACAGTACTAATACCTTTCCATCATGGGATAGAGCCCAACCATTCCGTTTCTTAGCTCATAACGGCGAGATTAATACTCTTAGAGGTAATGTTAATTGGATGAATGCAAGAGAAGGTATCCTCAAATCAGATATTCTAGGAGAAGATATTAAAAAACTTTTCCCAATAATAACACCTGATGGATCAGATTCAATGAATTTGGATAATGCATTGGAACTATTAGTAGCCAGTGGCAAATCTTTATCACATGCCATATCCATGTTGATACCAGAAGCATGGCAAGAACATGCTACCATGGATGAAGATAAGAAAGCTTACTATGAATATCATGCAAAACTCATGGAACCTTGGGATGGTCCTGCTGGTATTGCATTTACAGATGGTATCGAAATCGGTGCTACACTTGACCGTAACGGACTTCGTCCAGCAAGATATTTAGTAACTGATGATGATTTGGTTGTAATGGCATCTGAAACAGGAGTTTTACCATTTGAATCAGAAAACATAATCAAAAAAGGAAGACTAGAACCTGGAAAGATGTTTTTAATAGATACTAATGAAGGAAGAATAATCTCAGATGAAGAAATCAAAAAAGAACTGTCATCTGAAAAACCATATAAAAAATGGGTTGATAAGAATAAATTAACTTTAGAAGATTTACCTTATCCTCATGACCCAGCAGTACTTAGTCAAGATAGAATTATTAGAATACAAAAAGTTTTCGGTTATACAGAAGAAGAACTAAAAAGAATTATTGCTCCTATGGTTGAATTAGGTAAGGAAGCTATTAGCTCAATGGGTAATGATGCACCTCTTGCTGTGTTATCAGAAAAACCTCAACTGCTAAGTAATTACTTCAAGCAACTATTTGCACAAGTAACAAATCCACCTATTGACCCTATACGTGAAAAATTAGTAATGTCCCTAAAACAATTCATTGGTTACAAGGGTAATATTCTAGGTGAGTTAAATGAGAAGAAAAATATTAACTTCATTGAATTAGATTCACCTATACTTGACAACGCTAGTTTTGAAAAGATACGTCATATTCACCATAAAGATTTTAGAGCAGTCAAGATTCCAATTATCTTCCCTGTTTCAAAAGAAGGTGAAGGTCTACAAGAAGCTCTTGATTCTCTTAATGAACGAGTTATAAACAATATCAACGAAGGATACAATGTAATCATTTTAAGTGATCGTAACATTGATAAATACAATGCTCCAATACCTAGTTTGTTAGCTACTTCAAGTGTTCATCACCACTTGATAAAACAAAAATTAAGAACCAAAGTAGATATCATCGTAGAGACTGGTGATGCTAGAGATGTTATGCATATGGCATTGTTAATAGGTTATGGTGCAACTGCTGTCAATCCTTATGTCGCTCTTGATACCATTATGCATCTTGTTGAAAACAAACTATATGTTACAGAAGATATATCCTACGAAGAAGCTTACTCAAGATATAAAAAAGCTATAGGAAACGGTTTATTGAAGATATTATCAAAAATGGGAATTGGAACACTTCAAAGTTATCATGGAGCACAGATTTTTGAAGCTGTGGGTATTAACAGTGACATCATAAACAAATACTTCCCTGGAACACCTTCAAGAATCCAAGGTATCGGTATTGATATTATTGCAAAAGAAGTGATTATGCGCCATAGCGTAGCCTTCAATTCACTTAGAAATCCTTATCAGAACTTATTGGAAGGTGGTAATTTACATTGGAGAAAAGAATCTGAAGCACATTTATTCAATCCAGATACTATTAGTAAATTACAACAGTCTTGTAGAACTGGCAATTACGATTTATACAAAGAATATGCAGGGCTTATCAATAACCAAAGTGAAAAACTATGTACAATACGTAGTATGCTAGACTTTTCTACAATGGGTTCTATACCTCTAAGTGAAGTTGAACCTGTAGAGAATATAGTCAAACGTTTTGCAACAGGCGCAATGTCCTTTGGTTCACTAAGTAAAGAAGTTCATGAAACCCTAGCATTAGCTATGAATAAATTAGGTGGTAAATCAAACTCTGGAGAAGGTGGCGAAGACCCTGCCAGATTTGTAAAAGATAAAGACGGCAGCTCAAGAAATAGTGCCATCAAGCAGGTAGCTTCTGGACGTTTTGGTGTAACTGCCGAGTATCTTGTCAACGCAGAGGAAATACAGATAAAAATGGCTCAAGGAGCTAAACCAGGTGAAGGTGGTCATCTACCAGGACACAAAGTAACTGAAGCCATAGCTAAGGTACGTCACTCAACACCAGGTATTGACCTTATTTCCCCACCACCTCATCATGACATCTATTCTATAGAAGACCTTGCTCAACTTATTTATGACCTGAAAAACATTAATGAAGAGGCAAGAATAAATGTTAAGCTTGTTTCAGAGGTTGGTGTAGGTACAGTTGCAGCAGGTGTAGCTAAGGCACATGCAGATGTAGTTCTTGTATCAGGTCATGACGGAGGTACAGGTGCTTCACCAGCAAGTTCAATCAAATACGCTGGTCTTCCTTGGGAACTTGGATTAGCTGAGACTCAACAAACATTACTTATGAATGACCTTCGTAGTCGTATTGTTGTTCAGACAGACGGTCAGTTAAAGACTGGTAGAGATGTTGCAATCGCCGCATTACTTGGAGCAGAGGAATTTGGTTTTGCAACAGCGGCATTAGTAGTTAGCGGATGTATAATGATGAGAAAATGTCAAAAGAATACATGTCCTGTAGGAGTTGCGACACAAGACCCTGAGTTGCGTAAACATTTTAAAGGTAAACCAGAACATCTAATCAATTTCTTTACCTTCTTAGCTACTGAACTTAGAGAATATATGGCTGAAATGGGCTTTAGAACAATTGATGAAATGGTTGGCCGTGTAGATATGTTGAAACCAAACCAATCCAAGATGCATTGGAAAGCAAAAGCTATTGATTTTGATTCTATTTTATATAGACCAGAACTTCCATCAAGAATACAGCCAAAATGTGTTAAAGAGCAAGAACATGGTTTGGAAGATATTTTTGATAGAACTCTAATATCTGATGCAGCTGAAGCAATTGATTCAAAGAGCAAAGTATATAAAGAATATCCAGTTAAAAATATCCATAGAACTGTAGGAACTATGTTAGCAGGTAAAGTAGCCAAAAAATATGGTGATAACGGTTTAACTGATGATACAATCCATTACAAATTCAATGGTTCTGCCGGTCAGACTTTTGGTGGATTCGCTACTTCTGGTATGACATTAGAACTTGAAGGTGATGCTAATGATTACTTAGGTAAAGGCTTATCAGGCGGAAAGCTCATAGTATATCCTGATAAGAACGCTACCTTTGATGCAGGCGAGAACATCATAGTAGGTAATACGTTATTATACGGAGCAACAGATGGTGAAGTATATATAAATGGTATTGCCGGAGAACGTTTTGCAGTTAGAAACTCTGGTGCTACAGCAGTAGTTGAAGGTGTTGGAGATCACGGTTGTGAATACATGACAGGCGGTATTGCTCTGATTCTAGGTTCAACTGGTAGAAATTTCGGTGCTGGTATGAGTGGTGGTATTGCATATGTTCTTGATGAAATAGGAGATTTTGAAAAGAATAGATGTAACTACCAATTAGTTATTACAGAAACTATCCAAGATGAAGACATTACAAGAATCAAAAGATTATTGGAAAATCATATAAAATATACTGATAGTGAAAAAGCAAAAACAATCATTAATAATTTTGAACAGTACAAAGATAAGTTTATTAGAGTTATATCTCCAGCGTACAAAGAAATATTACTAGAAAAAAACCTTGAATTCAGGGGGTGCAGATAATGGGTAAAGCAACAGGTTTTAAAGAGTTCGAAAGAAAATTAGGAAATTACAAACCAGAGCTAGACAGAGTTAACAATTTTGATGATATCTATGTTCCATTAGAAGATGAAGAGATTAAGGTTCAAGCTTCTAGATGTATGGATTGTGGAGTACCTTTTTGCAGCTATAACTGCCCTCTTGGTAATATCATCCCTGACTACAATGACTTAGTTTATAATAATCAGTGGGATAAAGCTTTGGAAGTTCTTCATACTACAAATAACTTCCCAGAATTTACTGGTAAAATATGTCCTGCTCTATGTGAATCAGGATGTGTACTTGGTATTAATAGAAAGCCTATCACATGTAAACAGATAGAACTTGCAATTATAGAAAAAGGTTGGGAAAAAGGTATAGTAAAACCTCAACCGCCTGCCGTATATACTGGCAAAAAAATAGCTGTTGTAGGTTCTGGTCCATCTGGACTGGCTGCCGCTCAACAATTAGCAAGAGTAGGTCATACAGTTACAGTTTATGAACGTGCAGATGCAATTGGGGGCTGCCTAAGATATGGTATTCCTGATTACAAGCTTCCACAACTCTATATAGACCGTAGAGTCAATCAAATGGAAGAAGAAGGTGTTGATTTTAAGACTAATACTAATGTAGGTAAAGATGTCAGCGTAGAAGACTTGAAAAACAAGTATGATGTAATATGCTTGACAGGTGGTTCAACAACACCTAGAGACCTTGATGTATCAGGTAGAAATTTGGATGGTATCCATTTTGCAATGGAATTCCTGCCACAAGCTAATAAAAGGAATGTAGGAAAAGATATTCCTGCTAATGAATCCATAACTGCTAAGGATAAAAAGGTAATTGTTATAGGTGGTGGAGATACAGGGTCTGACTGTGTCGGTACTTCCATTAGACAAGGTGCAGCTGATGTAATACAGCTTGAATTACTGGATGCTCCCCCTGCCGATAGAAGCTCAGGACAGCCTTGGCCAGTTTATCCAATGATTCTTAGAACTTCTACTTCTCATAAAGAAGCAATGGCTAAGTTTGGTAAGGATATAAGGAATTACAGCATAGCTACTAAATCCTTTGAAGGCAAAGACGGAAAAGTAACAAAAATCAATTGTGTAAAACTTAAGTGGTCTACTGATGAAAATGGTAGAAAGACTATGGAAGAAGTTGAAGGCAGTGAATTTCAGCTTGATGCTGATTTAGTACTTTTTGCTATGGGATTCTTACATCCTGAACATAAAGGTATGTTGGATGACCTTGGAGTTGAATATGATGGACGTGGTAATGTATTAGCTGCTGCTAATTGCATGACCAATATTGAAGGAGTTTTTACGGCTGGTGACATGAGACGTGGTCAATCACTAGTTGTTCATGCAATAGCCGAAGGTCGAAAACTGGCTAAATCAGTTGATGAATATCTTATGGGTACTACTTACCTAAGAAGTTCATTATAATACATTAGAATATGCCAAATATATTTTAAAAAAGTTAATTTATTATTGTTCTTATAATCAGTATGGTAATATTTATGTATATTTAAGGTAAATATTACCATACAAAACCAAATAATTCTATAAAATGATATTTTCATGGTAAAATTACACTGAAAACTAAAATAAAATCATAAAATTTTATGTTTATTGAATAAAAATATTAATTCTTTTTAAAATAAAATTTGACATTTCTCGCTGTATATGATAGTCTATATTAGTAAAGAATTACAAATAATTTTATTTCGGAGGATGTTTTAATGAAAACAGGTATCGTAAAATGGTTTAACAGCGAAAAAGGATTTGGATTCATTTGTGTTGAAGGTGAAGATGATGTATTTGTACATTTTTCTGCAATTCAAGGTGATGGATTTAAAACTCTAGAAGAAGGCCAAAAAGTTGAATTCGAAGTTGTCGAAGGCGCTAGAGGACCTCAAGCAGAGAATGTAGTTAAGCTATAATAAATGAACGAAATAAAAAGAAGGTATATTACCTTCTTTTTTTCATGTCCATTTATTGACATGTTTTATTTACATAGATATTCTCTTACTTCTGGAGCATATCTGCCTGATACTAATTTGCCATCTTCTACCAATCCGTCTTCTTTACGTTCTTTTAATGTATCAATCATAAGATTCTTCCATAACTGAATCTTATCATGTTGCTTTTCATCATTAATAATATTTTTCATTTCATTAGGGTCGTTTTCTAAATCAAAGAAATACTCTTTTCCTGAATAACTTTCCCATATATATTTTTCTTTTCCATCAGTAACAAATTGCCATCCTTCAACCATATTCTTACTAACAAAACTATGTTCTCCATGTATAAATGTTCTAGTTTTTTCATCTTTTCCTTCTAATGCAGATAAAAGACTTATACCTTCTACTTCTTCTGGTATTTTTAGTTTGGCTGCTTCAAGTATTGTAGGCATAATGTCCATATGGGTAACAGGAAGTGTTCTTTTTCCTGTTATCTTACTTTCAGGGGTTCTTATTATAAAAGGAATCCTTGCAGAACCTTCCATTGGAGTTACTTTTCTGAATGATAGATGGTCACCCATCAAATCTCCATGATCGGAGCAAAAGATTATGTATGTATTATCATATAACCTATTTTTCTTCAGCCAGAAAATCAAGCGTCCTATTTGGGCATCAATATGAGTAATTGAGCCGTAATATGCTCTTCGCATCCTATCTAACAGATAATCAGGTAATTCCCCTCTAAAAGAATCAACTTCCTCTATTTCTCTACTATTTTCTTTTTTTGCCCAATCCCCCACTGGAATAGGTGGCAATTCCTTGTCTTTATACAGATCATAATAATATTTTGGTGGATCATATGGTGAATGAGGTCTGTGGTATCCTATTTGTATAAAAAATGGTCTGTGGGGATCTCTGTTTTCAAGCATTTCTATTGCATTATCAGTAGTCCAATTAGTAGGATGAAGATATTCGTCTGCTTCCCAACTATACCTCATCCATGTATTATTATTCCACTCTATTGCTGGGTCTTTTACTTTCCCATTGGTTTCTTTTTCAAGCCAGCGATGATAATCGCTCTTAACATCACCTAACTTCTCCTGCGGGTCATACAATCTGAGTTCCTCAAACCCTAATCTTACCCTTTGTGGATAAAAATGTGTCTTTCCTACACACATTGTATGATAGCCTCCATCACGAAGCTCCTTCATTAATGTATGTTCATATCTCCAAGGGATGCCATCCCTATATCCTGGTCTGCCGCAAGTTGACGGAGTCTGCCCTGTTGCAAGACATGCTCTAGCTGGAATACAACTAGGTGCAGCTGCATAAGCATGATTGAACATTACTCCTTCAGATGCCAGAGCATCCAAGTAAGGCGTCTCTATAATAGGGTTATCATCTTTTCCTAAACAATCACCTCTCCATTGATCTGGAAATATAAAAACAAAATTAGGTCTACTAGCTTCCATTACATCATCTCCTATTCCTTCAATTCATCAGAAGCTATACTTTTGTAAATATTACTGGTAAAAATATATATTTAAAGCCTATTTATATTCTACTTTAAATTACTTGATATTAACATGATAATTTTTACTTTTTTTGATATATATTTATAAAAAAAATCACGATTCTCATACTGAACTAAGAATCGTGATTTTTATAGTTAATGATTTTTTTAATTATGCTAAGATATTTTTGCTATACTTCTAGATGCTACAATATCTACATTTGTATTACATATATCCTTTATTATAATATCCCCTCTATTAATTGGTGCTCTAACTGTCATTTTGTACAATTCATTGACACATTCAAATATTTTACTTTTTGGTATCTCATCATTACTGATTACTGGCAATCTTTTCAAATGACTTCCATCTATTTTTACTGTAGTTGTCAACATTCTTTTAGGATTAACATATTCGTTTTCACCGAACACCTTACCTCTATTGCAAGTATTTCCTTCTACAATTATATTATCTCCTTCTTGATAAACAGTCAGATGGCAACTCATAGGACAAACAATACATGTAAATTCTTTTTTCATAATCTACCCCACCTTTACACTAATGGTCAACTCATTATTACTTGACTTGATTTTTTCACTTTTTATATTTTCAACAATCATTTCAGGTGGTAATACTACGACATGTTTTTTATCCAAACAAATCTCTCCGTCAATTTCACCAATCACTTTAACTTTTTTCTCTTTCTGCTTAACTCTAAAATATATAGGAAGCTGTTCTTCCAAGTTGTTTTTCCTGATTATCTGTGGTACTACAAAATTAACGTTTTCACCAGGAACAACTGATTGATATTCATCTTTCAGATTAAGATTCCCTTCCAGATATCTAGCTGCTCCACGACCTGCTATCTCTCCCGTTATGGATACATAATCTACTAAATCAAATACCGTCACTACATTTCCAGCAGCAAAAACACCTTCAACTGATGTCATGAAACTTTCGTCTACCACTGGTCCTTTTGTTCTTGGATCAATCTTGACTTCCAGTTTTCTAGACAATTCATTTTCAGGTATTAATCCAACTGCAAGAACCAATAAATCGCATTCAATGTATTTTTCTGTACCCTTTATAGGATTTCTATTATTATCTACCTGGGCTACTGTCACACCTTCCAATTTCTTGTTACCATGTATTCTTACAACTGTTGTTGACAGGTGCATTGGTATATTATAATCATCCAAGCATTGACAGATATTTCGTGTTAATCCTCCTGGAGAACTCATTAGCTCATAGACACCTTCTACCTTAATACCTTCAAGTGTCATTCTTCTTGCCATAATAAGTCCAATATCACCTGAACCAAGAATTACTGCTTTTTTACCTGGGAGATATCCTTCCATATTTATATATCTCTGTACAGTACCTGCCGTAAGTACACCACTTGGTCTTGTACCCCATATAAATACTTGGGAACGGGTTCTTTCTCTACATCCCATGGCAAGGATGATTGCTCCACATTTTATTCTCATCATGCCTTCAGACTCATTCATTGCATATATTATCTTTTCTTTAGTTATTTCTAAGACTATAGTTTTTATCTTTACATCTATATCTTGATTATCTACTTCTTCTATAAAATTCTCAGCATACTCACAACCGGATAATCTTTTTCCAAATCTATGCAATCCGAACCCATCATGTATGCATTGCTGTAAGATTCCGCCTAATTCTACATCTCTTTCAATTATAAGTACATTTTCTACGCCTTGTCTCTTAGCTTCTGTAGCCGCTGCTAACCCAGCTGGTCCGCCACCGATAACAGCTACGTCTGTTTCAATATATTTCATCTAATCCCTCCTTTCCATTACACTCTACTGTTTTTATCTAGGACATATGAATCTGAACCTTTTAGAGTTATTTCTGTAGGTTCTTTTTTCAACTCCCTAGCAAGTATTTCTAATACTCTAGGACCACAAAAACCACCTTGGCATCTACCCATTCCAGCTCTTGTTCTACGTTTTATAGCATCTATAGTTGTTGCTGGTATTTCAGAATGTATAGCATCTAATATTTCTCCTTCGGTTATTAGCTCACATCTACATATTATATTCCCGTATTTGGGATTCATCTTTATTAGTTCATCTTGTTCTTCATGGGATAAGTCCCTGAATTGTACCTTAGGTTTCCTAACTGGATTAAAGTTTTTATTTAGAGGCATATCCCCCATATCATCTTTTATTATTCCTCCAACCATTTCTGCTATTGCAGGTGCCGATGCTAACCCAGGTGATTGTATTCCTGCTACATTGATAAACCCTTTTACTTTTTTTGACATACCTATTATAAAATCTTCTTTATAATCTGCCGCTCTGATACCTGCAAAAAAAGTGATTACTTCTGATTTCTTGACTTCATCTGTAACACGCTGACCTAATTTTATTATATAATCCATATCACTAGCTTCTACTGACTTATCTTCTTTAGATGGAATCTCTGTAGCAGTTGGTCCCCATAATAGATTTCCTTCTGGCGTTACACAAGCTCCACCGCCTTTTGAGTTAGTACTTTTACTTCGTCCACTTCTTGTTCCAGCTGGTCTGTTAAAGAAACCTTTTCTATTCTTATCAAATATGGCTATGGCACCTCTTCTAGGATGAATTGTAAAAAATCTGTCTCCAGCCATCTCAGCTATGTTATCTGTATATACTCCAGCACAATTAATGACATATTTACTTTCAATGATGCATTTATTGGTTATTACCCCTTTAGTCTTTCCGTCTTCTGTCAGTACATCTAGGACTTCTGTATCCAACATGAATGTTACCCCATTCTGGACTGCATTTTCTGCAAAGGCTATACATACTTCATAAGGTTCAACCAATCCCATTGTGGACATTAAAAATCCTCCAATAGGCTCACCTTTTAGGTTTGGTTCTAATTTATTGACCTCTTCTTTATCCAACCATTCTAGTCCAGGAACTTTCATAAATTGTCTCGCTGGCTTAACTAGATATCCTAGTTTAGATTTTTTTAGGAACTTGAGTCCTAACATCTTTCTCCATTCACTTTTATCATAAACAACGTTTAAGGAACCAGATCTTATTAGTTTAAAATTAAGGTCTTCAGACAGCTTTGTATATAATTCATTGCCTCTTAGATTGAGTTTTGCTTTTAAAGTCCCAGGTTTAGCTAGAACCCCTGGATGAATATTACCATTATTGGCTTTTGTTGCTTCTTCTGCTATATCACTGTTCTTTTCAACTATTATTGTGCTTAGATTGTATTTGGATAATTCTCTTGCAATTGCACAGCCACAGATCCCTGCGCCTATTATTAAGATATCGCATTTCTTATGTACATTCTCTTGCAGAGTCTTTTTGATTTTTTGGCTATTATCTTTTTGTGGTATAGTTATCCCCCGTGCTGTTATATCGTTCACCACATTATTAACACCTTTTACTTTTGCAACAATATGACCAATATCTACTACATGCTGCCATTCATCAACTTCCCCTGTCAGAGTAACAATTTTGTCAGATGAGATTTCTATGCCTATATCATAACAAGAAAGTTCTTTTACACTTTTTATGGCTTTTATAATCTTATCTTTCATGACCTCTCTCCATTCATTTGACACTTAGATTTAATTAATATTAATCTTCCAAACATTTCCCAACTGGACGTCTATACGTCTATACTAACTTTAATTTTGTTATTTGTCAAGATTGGGGAAAGAAAATTCTTAATAATATTTTCTATGGTGAGGAATTGAATAATAATTATAGAAGATACTTTAATTTATTCATATGTGATTTATTTGTTCACCACTATGTTAAATAAATATCTTCTTCCACCCATTAATATAAAACGTTAAAAAGGAGATACATCAATCTGCATCTCCTTTTTAGCATTTCATATTTTCATTATATAATATTTTATTGTAAGAACATTTTTATATCATCTTCCACGTTAGTAATACCACCGATACCAAATGTTTCTACTAATACTTTAGCTACGTTTGGTGATAAGAATGCAGGAAGTGTAGGTCCTAAGTGAATATTCTTCACACCTAGATGCAATAAAGCCAATAACACTATTACCGCTTTTTGCTCATACCATGCAATATTATATGCAATAGGTAATTCATTGATATCATTAAGTTCAAATACCTCTTTTAATTTGAGAGCAATGACAGCAAGTGAATATGAATCGTTACATTGTCCAGCATCCAATACTCTAGGAATCCCACCTATATCACCTAAAGGTAATTTATTATACTTATATTTTGCACAACCAGCTGTAAGGATTACTGTATCATCAGGTAATTGTTTAGCAAAATCTGTATAATAATCTCTTGACTTCATTCTTCCATCACAACCAGCCATTACAAAGAATTTCTTGATTGCTCCAGATTTGACAGCTTCAACAACCTTATCAGCAAGTGCAAAAACTTGAGCATGTGCGAAACCACCAACTATTGACCCTGTTTCAATTTCAGTAGGAGAATCTAATTTCTTAGCATGTTCTATAATCTCACTGAAATCTTTTTTACCATTCTCGTCAGCTTCAATATGCTTACATCCAGGGAATCCTGAAGCTCCAGTTGTATATATTCTATCCATATGATTTGCCTTTGGAGGTACTATACAATTAGTAGTAAATAACACTGGTCCATTGAATGATTCAAATTCTTCTTTTTGTTTCCACCAAGCATTTCCATAGTTTCCTACGAAATTATCATATTTCTTGAATGCTGGGTAATAATGCGCTGGTAACATCTCACTATGTGTATATACATCAACACCAGTTCCCTTAGTCTGCTCTAATAATTGTTCCAAATCGCTAAGGTCATGACCTGATATTAATATGGCAGGATTATTTCTTACACCTATGTTTACTTCTGTTATTTCTGGATTACCATAAGTAGAAGTATTAGCTTCATCAAGCAATGCCATAGTATCTACACCATATTTTCCAGTTTCAAGAGTAAGTGCTACTAACTCATCTGCACTTAGAGTATCATCTAATGTAGCAGCTAATGCTTTAGTAATGAATGCATATATTTCATTATTTTCTTTACCTAAGTTATAAGCATGATGTGCATAAGCAGCCATACCTTTTACTCCATATGTTATTAATTCTCTTAATGAACGAACATCTTCATTTTCAGTTGCCAATACCCCTACAACTACACTGTCTGCTTTCGCTTCCATTTTACTATTTGAATCTGCTGTCCATGTAGCGCTATCATGTAAGTTTTCAAGAACAATACCTTTTTCTTCTAATTTAGTCTTTAATCCTTCTCTTAGTATTAGTCCTTCTCTTATTGTCTGATAAAATGCGTTTTCATCAAAATTAGCATTTGTTATTGTCATGAATAATCCATTTACTATAAATTCATCCACTTGGTTAAGATCAATCTCAACTTTTCTAGCCTCATTAGCAAATATTGAAAGTCCCTTCATAGTATAGATAAGTAAGTCTTGTAGATTAGCTAGTTCTGGTTTTTTGCCACAAACTCCTGCTAATGTACAACCTGTTCCCTTTGCAGCCTCTTGACATTGATAACAAAACATAGTTCACACAACCTTTCATATTTTTATTTTAATTATGTTTTAATTTTTGTTTTTTGTTAACCACTGACCAAAGTATAGCATGAGGTGAATTAGAATTCTGTAACTTATGTTACGAATGAGAAATTTTTAACAAATTCAAGACAGTTATTTTAGATACTTTTGATTTCCAGGCAAAAGATTTTTACCTTAAGCATGGATATGAAGTTTTTGGGGTATTAGATGAGTGCCCTCCAAAACATAAGTATTACTTTTTGAAAAAGAATATATAGTTTAACATATAGATAATCTACTATAAAATGCTATTTTTACATATGAAGCTAAAGCTGTTTAATTTATGACAGCTCTAGCTTCATTTTATTTTTAATATAACATAGGATACGAATAAATCTAGAATTTTGTCAATACTAATAATATACATGCAGTAAAAAGAAAGGGATTTTAATATTGTCCCTTTCTTCCAGTGGGTTAAGGTGTGAGGAGTGAGAATTGTTACATTAATTTTATAATACCATTATTCGACCTAATGGTATCTGCCCTCTTTCATCAATGTTTCTTATTAACATAACACTTCTCCATAACAAGTATAAGAAAAATATGTTTTTTTGTCAAGCTATTCAATCACTATTTTAAAATAAATTAGGTATTAAATGCACTTGTTAAGTCTAGCATAAATATGTAAGTTATAAACAAGGAAAATGGGGTGATAAAAGTGAGTGACATATTAAATATTGTTGGCAATAGAATAAGGCAATTTAGAACAGCAAAAAATCTAAGCCAAGAGGAATTAGCCCTTAAAGCAAATGTTGACCCCACACATATTGGTAGAATCGAAAGAGGGGTAAATAACGCTTCCATTGAAATGCTAAACAAAATTATTACCGCTATGGGGATAAGTTTAGAAGATTTTTTCAAGCAAACTCAACAACCCTATAATACAGATGATGAAGTATTATCCAATATAATAGCCAAGTTAATACTGTTAAATAAAGATGAAAAAGAAAGTATGTTAGAATTTGTTACAAATTATAAGTTAATGAAAAAAGAATAAGGTCTCAAACTATTACATGAAAAATTATAAAAAAAAGCTATATCCCAATGATGAGATATAGCTTTTGATATCAACAGTCTAAGACTGACTAATGGGGTTATTGAATCTAATATAACTTAGCATCTGCCCAATCACCATGGTCAGAATTAATTCCGTCTCCACCGTCGGTAATGACTAATTTCAATTCATCAACACCAGTTATATCCTCATTGATTTCCTTATAAGAATCACTAGGAGTCATTACACCACTTTCGTAAATCTTTTCTCCATCTGCATATACCTCAAAAACCATTGTTGAGTTTGTTCCTACTTCGTCATCTACGCCAATATGAGAATAGAAAGTTGTATATGCTCCATCTAAGTTATAGATAATCTCACTACTTGCATGGGTACCAAGCCCTTTTGAATAGGTATTCCCATCAATTGTCAATGGATTACCGTCTACACTTGTATCTTTTTTAACAGAACCCCAATCTGACTGTGCACTTGTCCAGTTTAGGTCACTTAGATATACAACTGTAGTTACTTCCTTATCAATTAGTAACATAGGATTTCCCCAATCAGCATGGTCATGATTTTTGTTGTCTCCTCCATCTGTTACAACTAACTTTAATCTATTATTATCTTTAATATTAACCTTTATGCTCTCAACTGAATCAGTACCATAGAGCACGTTGCTTTCATATAATGGTGTTGCATCATCGTCACCATATACTTTGAATATAACAGAACCATTAACACCTGTTTCATCATCTAGACCTATATCACATTGGAACCAGTCGTACTGACCATTGATTTGATAAACAATCTCACTATCTGCATGTGTTCCAATTCCCTTATCATAGTTGTTTCCACCTATAGTGATAGAATTGCCACCATTGGATTTATTAAGTTCAACATCGCCATAACCAGCTGTTGCCAAATCCCATTGGTAATATGTAAGGGAAATCTGTGTATCTGAAGGAATCAAAACATCTAATGGTTTTGTTTCAGCCACTTCTCCATTACTTAATCTGGTAACTTCTAGAACTAGAGTTACTGTTGCTTCAGTAGCTGGTGGTGTAATACTTCCATCTAATCCAACAATAGAAGTATCACTTGATGTTTTAACACCAATTGTATAACCCTCTGGTACTTCAGGTAATGTTAATTGTGTTTGTGCTACCCCTGGCATATCTATAAATCTGATTTTACGCGCTAATACAAGTGCAGATTGCAAATCAACCTCTGGATTGTAAATAAGTCGTGCATCAGCCCAGTTAGCTCTGTCATTATAACTACTACCTGCATCGTCAACAACTAATTTCAATTGATTCATATCTGTAACATCAATATTCATAGTTTCAATAGGACTTGTGTGAGTCAATGTGCTTGTTTCTCTTAATAATTGGTCGTTGTCCCCATATACTCTGAATATGACATCACCATTACTTGTTACACTTTCGTCTAATCCAACATCTACAATGAAGCTAGAGTACAATCCATCTAAATCATAGACTATTTCATTGTCTGCATGAACACCTAATCCCTTAAAATAAGAGCGTTCATTAATATCAATGGTTCTACCATCATAATCCAAATCTTTATTAACTGTGGTATAACTTCCTCCAACACTAGCTGAGGATATATCACTTAAGTATACAAAATCAGCTGGAGCTTCTGATGGTAATTCTTCAAGGTTCGTATAAACTTTTGCATCTCCCCATGTTCCATAATCACGATTACTACCATCGCCAGCATCATAAGTTACTAAATCAAGTACTCTTACACCTGTCAAATCAATATCTACTTCTTTTGCTGAATCTGATACACCCATAACTTGACTATCAAAGACTTTTTCGTTATCTGCATATACTCTAAAGACAACTGAGCCGCTAGTTTGATCTTCTCTCACATCATCAAGCCCTACTGTTGCTGTGAATCTACTAGCTTCACCATCTAAATAGTAACGAATAGTTGTATTTGCTAATGTACCCAATCCTTTTTGATAGTTTTTCTCATCAATCATAATAGCATTTTCGCCATAACTTGTATCTAATTTCAATTTATCTTCATCTGTAACATACGCCCATTGTTGATCACTAAGATATAAGAATCCAGGATGTGTTTTGTCGACTTTTACTGTCTTCTTTTCTCCTGATTGTACACTTAAAGATACATATGATATAGTCTTACCATTTAGCTCTCCAACCGTAGCTTGAATAGTTTGACCATCTACTTCTAATGAATCAACTTGACCATAAAAACAAGCTTCCCATGTCATTGTAGAACCTGATGTGTTTTCAAATGTGGTTTGATCAGTTCCATCGTGTCTAACTGATACTTTATTGGATCCAATAGGAATATTATCTACTTGAACCCATGGAACTTCTTTTGTTAAACGTGGAATAGTGGAAACTTTATTATTTGGAGCATCTGGTTCAACACCCATCATACCTGTAATAACATTAGATATGTTCAAGAAAAATATTTCAGGATATGTTGTATTATGTTCAAGCACCTTTTTAGTCCAATGCCATCCCATAGCATTCTCACCATGTTTATAGAATGTATCAGCTAGGTATGTTTGCGCTTCTTCATTCAGTGGGTCAACAAATGCATTGTAATGAATGAAATCCAAGTATCTATCTGTTCTAGGACCATTATCTGTAAGTAATTTCATTGGCATGAAAAAGCTATTTTCATGTCCCCAATTTGTTCTTGTATCTCCGAACTTATCAAAAGCACGTATGTATATTTGCTCTTCTTCTGAATACCAGTTCTCTTCAAAATATTCTCTAAGTGCAATCGCTCTATTACGAATTTCTTGAGCTTTTGTCATTTCCCCTCGTGCCTCTAGAATACCTGCATATGCTAATAATGATTGATATTGAACACCATATGTATCACCAGCTTCAACTATCATACCTCTCTCTTCAAATTCCCATAAGGTAGGTAAGATATCCATGTTTCCGCCACCGTCAGCAATACCATTATTATTTACATCATGTGAACCCATAAACGCATCAATTGAATGTAAATTTTCAGCATATTCCAATATCTCTGGGTCATTAATCCATCTGTCATCCCCTGTCCATAGGTATTGACGATAGATTTTTTCTAATAGCTCAAAAGGAGCAGGCAACTCTTGAAAACCCGCATCCATATAATAAGGGTAACCATAGAAATCATAAGACCATTTTGGCCAGTATGGTTTTATAGTGTTATCGTTAGCACCTATTGCAAAAAGTTGGAGCATTGTAAAGTTTTCATTATCAAGACCTAACAAGTGTCCTGCATCAGTTTGGTGACAGATATCACGAAGGCAGAAACATTCCCTATAGTGATTACCGCCTTCATTAGCAGGTACTCCGTGATAACTTCCCCAATAAGAAGGAATTACTGTATCTACCCCATAATGTTGAGTTATTCGTGGTTCCCATTCACCTCTTGGTTCATTTTCAGGTGAAACAACTTGTACTTCAAGGACATTTTGCTTAGATAAATTAAATCTTTGCTCTAACATTTTGTTAGCTGATGTAATCCGTAAATCACTTTCACTCTCCGTAGATGCCATAGCAATAGTCGTTGTAAAGTTTGACAATGACATTGTCACTACCACTAAGCTGATGAAAAAGACTTTAACCTTATTATACATTTTTTTCCTCCTATACAATAATTTTCTAAATTTTGGTACATCTTAATTTTAACATCTATAATCCTATATCTATATGATATAAAACTACATTAATAGGACTCATTTCTATAATCCTAATCAAAATAGCAACAATTAGAAAATCAAAAAAAATGATTCCTGATATATACAGAGAATCATCTTTTTAATGTATTTATTTTTTGATTATTGCAATCAATTTGCTTTAATTAAATTCCTTTTTTAGATATCTTTTGGATACATTTGACTAAAAGATTCACTTCTAGCTTTCATTAATTCATTCAGGTCAACAGAATTCTCTTTAGTCAATTTAGGCATATCGATTTCAACTTTTTCATTTATATTATATATTTTTTTGTTGAATTTGAAACCTAATTTGATTACACCAGATACGTCTTCATCTAAAATATCTTCATCATATTCTTCATCAGTCAATCTATTTTGTATAGCCATGACTTCTTCTATCTTAGCAATATCAATATTCAAATCTATTAAACCTGATTCGTTAATGATATAACCTTCTTTATTGAGAGCATATTCTATAACGATACCTTTTTCACCTAATAGATTACATTTACATAATTTATCTGTAAAAATATCAATCATATTTTTTAATGCAGGTTTACTCTCATCTAAATTTTCTAAGATAGTATCTATTTCTTCCTTACTTTTTTTGACTTCTTCTTCAGACTTGTTAACCATCTTTGAGATAATGTCCATATATTCACTGAAGAATTCAAGTGCTTCTTTATTATCTAATAGATTATTAGCTGTATAATTTATCAACTTACTTAGTGACTCGTTGTCTAATGATAATTCATATACATATGCTGTCTTACCATCAATTGTTTTTCTTCCTTTGTTTTTCACTAATTTCAAGTTAGGATTATATTGTAAAGCGTAATCTTTTAAGAATTTATTTAATTTTTCTTGTAATTCCAATACTAATTTACTATCATAAGTAATATCTTCATTGTTCTCTTGATTTATTACAAGATATTCTTTTCCAGCAAACTCCTCGCTGAACATCATTATAGATGGTAATTTTATTACATTGAGGGATTTTGAATTCTTTTGTAACATATTATAATCTCCCCAATATTCTACTCCCATTCCTATTCCACCAAAAACGAACTGAGTATCTACATACATTTTTCTTGATGTCTTTTGTTTGTTTTGCTGTAACTTCGTGTGAATGTTAATGTTCGTATCCTGTAATAACATCTTTACAGCAGCAATACTGAATTGCTCTTCTTCTGAAAATCCTTCAGTCTCTAAAGTTATTGAAATATCTGTGTCACTTTCACTTGAAGTGACTTCTAGTGATTTCTTAAATGCATTATATAATTTATTTTCATTATAATCACATCCAACAAATATTAACATAACAGATAATACACATACTATCATTGCTGATATTCTTTTCATACTATATACCTCCTAATATATTGTCTTTTTTTGTCACTACCCATTATAAACTATGTTAAGTATATTGTAAATCAATTATTTATTTGACATCAGTTTGTAATTTGTCATAATTATTTATATATTCTGTCGTAATCTTGCTGAATATTGCAACAAATCATACCTACTAATAACTATAAATCTATTGTAACTATAATAATATCTACTACTCTTATTATGAACACTATAACTAATTTCATTCAAAGTAAAAAATAAATCCAGAGGAAAATATTTAATTCCCTGGATTTATAATCTATTCTTGTTAAATTAATAAATATTATAGACTATTAATTACTTCTTCTGGTGTATTTACTACTTCAAATTTATCAACAAAGTCTTTTCCACCAAGTCTTCTTATTTGTGACATTGCAATAACTGAATCAAGTTTTACATAATATCTCTTTTTGAATGGTGTATCCAAGTATTTTTTTAATGCTTCTGTTAACATTTCTCCTACTTCTGGAGTAGAAGTTGATTGTTTTCTTGCATCAACTAAAAATACATAATCCTTAACATTTATCATTCTTAATTTGCTTTCATAGTCTTTCATACAATCTTTAGCTTCATCTACTGTGAACATTCCCTCAGCTACTAAAGATACTAATTTCTTACTTGAATTAACGTCAATTTTATACATGTGTATACCTCCTAGTAAATGTTTTGTTATTTAATATTAAATATCATATTCTGGGTCAAGCGCTTTATAGAATAATTTACAATCCAAGGATTTTTCAGGTGGTATATCTTTAAAATGTTCTGTCTCAGCATATTTTGTATGTATAAGCATTCCTTTTTCATCATGAACAAGTTTAAACTTAAAATATTTTGAGATTAATGTAGCAGATTTAATATTGGTAGCTTCAAGAAACATACCTTTATAGCCTCTTTTTATTGCATCATCCTGACAGATTCTCACTAAGTCTTTTGCTATTTCTTTCTTTAGCTTATCTGATTTTACACCAATCATAAACATATGTACAAAATCATTCTTTTTAACTTTTTTATTTGTTTTGTAATAAATAGTATCCAAAAACCTCTTATCAAGAACTTCAAGTAATTCACAGATTTTATTCATGGGCTCTAAATTATCTGTAAATGGAGGGACTTCTTCATCTGGATCAAAGTCTTCACATGCTAACACACCTATGATTCTATTGTTTTTTCTGTTTATAGCTATATAACACAATCCTTGTTCTACAACATTTTTCATGTAATTATAAACAAATTCATTAAAATCCTCAATAGATAAGTGAACAGCCTGTACCATCGGTTCAGATATTGTTTCTTCCTTTACTGTTACCCCTGCAAAAGTTTCAGCAAGACATTTTGCCGCTTCAGCGATCAACTCTTCATTTTTCCCATCCAATCGCTTATACTCTAATTCTATATTTAATTGTTCCAAAAATTTTACTAAAAATACTTTATCATATAAAACATCATTTTTTTTCATTATATCCCCTCTTTCAACTATTAATTAAACAAATAAAATAATTTCATCAAACAAAAATGATAAAATATACTATATTTTATGGCAGGAAGATTCCTTTAATATAAAAAAGGTAATTGTTACACTCCACATAACATTTCATATAACGTTATTAGCCAATGAAAAAAATGTGACAAAAAAAACAGCTACTAATAATAGTGACTGCCATCAAATTATTATACGGCAACCTGGCAGTCCTAGGATATAATCCCTTAGACCCATAGCTTTGCGTCCCTATTTTTCAATAGGTTTGCTATTTTCTTAATAAACAATATTTAATACTGGACTTATTATAACATAATTATTCTTTGCTTTCAATTTATTTTATATACAAAATATTCCCGATTACCTACTTTTGCAATTCATACTTAAGTTATTATTACTACTTGTTTATTTTTTAAATAGATAATTTTACCTAATGAAAGCAGTCAAAAATCAATTACAACATTAAATAAATAATTTCATCAATCTTAGCAAAACATAACTAAGAGGTGATGAAAATGGAAGATACAACTGTAATAGATAATGAGGTTTATTATAATGTGAGCAATAGATTATTTCAATTTGCTGATACAGAAGACGATTATAATAGAATAATGAAAACAGCTACTCATTGGTTATGTGAAGCATCTGGACGTAATTTTACAAAAGACCTTTTATATCCTTTATCAAGTAATGGCTACATCATTAATGATGAAGGTACAGCAACCAAAGAATGGGAAATAGCTGAAGGAGTCTTAGTTAAAAAGCAAACTGAAGGAATGGATCGTGTATAGAAAATATAAGGGCTGTAGGATAATACATTTTTAATTATCCTACAGCCCCATTGTTTTATTTAAATATTGTAAAATATAGGATTACAATGATTCCTAACGCTATTCTGTACCAACCGAATACTTTGAAGTCATGTTTTTTGATATATCCTACTAGGAATTTGATAGCTAATATTGAAACTACAAAAGCAACTATCATTCCTGTTAGAAGAACCAATAATTCTAGACTTGTAAATGCAAAGCCGAATTTTAGTATCTTGATTATACTTGCACCAAACATAACTGGCATAGCCAAGAAAAATGTAAATTCAGCGGCTACAGTTCTTGATGTTCCTATAAGTATTGCTCCTAATATAGTTACTCCAGAACGTGAAGTTCCTGGTATTAATGATAATACTTGAAATAAACCTATTATAAGTGCTGTCTGATACGTAAGCTCAGAGATATCATTAACTTTACAAGTTCTGCCTTTGTTCCATTTCTCTATGATAATAAATAAAATACCATATAATATCAATGTAATAGTAACTGTCTGATAGTTATAGAATAATTCATCCATCTTATCGTTAAATAATATACCTACGATTCCTGCTGGAATACATGCAATGACAATCTTTACCCATAAAAGAATAGTATCTTTTTTAATAAATTGCTTTTGTTTAAATGAAAAGGGAAAAATCTTCTTCCAGTAAATAACTACAACTGCCATTATTGCCCCTAGTTGAATTACAACGAAAAACATTTCCTTAAAAGCGTCCGACATATTCAACTTAAGAAATTCATCAACTAGAATCATATGACCTGTGCTGCTTATTGGCAACCATTCTGTAACTCCCTCTACGATACCAATAATCAATGCTTTAAATATCTCAATAATATCCATATAAAAAACTTCCTCCTGCGTAAATAGCTTGTTCTATGTTGTAAAAATAATACATTTCTTCAATTATACATTAAATCAAGTCACATGCGCAATAAGATAAACATTAAAAAACCCTTAAGTTTATTAATATTCTATAAAAAAAAGAAGCTACGCCTCGTTCCGTAGCAACTTTCCTATAAGATAAATAAGTTTTTGTCAATGAATGCTTTCATAAACATTTATATTACTGATATTGTCATTATAATTAATTATTTCTCCCTTTCTTAGAGAAGTTCTTAATCCTTTGATGACTTTATCCATCTTTTCTAATTCTTGCAGCATAGCTTTTTCTTCTTTTCCTGTTTCTATAACCTTATATATACCACCGTTTCTTATAACTATTCTCTTATCAGCCATAAGTGCCAAACTAGGGTCATGAGTCGCCATTAATACAATCTTTTCTTTGCTAACAAGAAGACCCAGTGCTTTCTTTCTATCAATTCCAGCATTCTCAATTTCATCTATTAATACAATAGGGGACGTGCTTAGAATAGCTGTATCCGCTATCATCAAAGCTCTAGATTGTCCACCACTTAAGCTTGTGATAGGAGTATTAAGGTCAAAAGCTTCTCCTGCTAGATTATTAGCAGCTTCAATAATCTTTTTTATTACTTCTTCTTCATTTTCAACCATACGACTTTTTGCATGTAGTTCAAGAAATTCACTGACAGTTAAATCCATTACAAAATTCATGTTCTGTGATAACTGTGCCACCAATTTATTACCTGATGAAAACCTCCACTTTTTATCTGGTTTTTCACCATTAATTAGAATGGCTCGACCTGTTGGGGTATCTTCATTAGCTGTCCACTCTATATCAGCTAATAATCTGCTTTTACCTGAACCCGTTGGACCGACAATAGATATTATCTCACTTTTGTTTATAGTGATATTATCAAAATTTTCTTTTTGTCCAGATTTATCATGTCCTGCTATAATTGTTAATGAATCAACTGCTTTTTCTTCTTTTATGCCTAAAAAATCCAGCATGGTATTGATATATACGATTATATCCTCAGTTAATTTAGTTGTATCTATAGCCCATTCTTCTCTTTCTTCCTCAGAAAAATGTTCTAGGAAACTTATGAAAGTCTCATTTCTATATTCATCAACATCCAACTTATTATCTGCAAAGAATGATATTATAAAGGGATATTTATTTTCTATTTCATTAATTGTCAGTTCATCAAGCATTTCTCTATTTATCATCTTCATCATCACCTAATTTCATTTTTCTTACATTACCCATTTGATAATCCTCACCGATTCTAGTTTCACCTAAACAGTATGAACAAAGTGCTGATGGCATTGAGAATCTTAATTTTTTACCTTTTACTGTACTTGTATCAGTTTCTTCATCATATAATAGAGTACTTAATTCAAATGCGCCTTGTCCAGTCAACCCATTGATATGCATCGTAACAGCTTTTGGATTAACAGAATTAACTCTTGAAGAAAACACTTCCCTCTCTGCTTGTGATACAATGTCACCTTTGGTTATTACAACTATATCAGCAGATTTTAACATTGGTCCTATTTTCTTAGGAGTATTTATCCCACTAAGATTATCTATTACACAAATTGCTTTGATATCCTTGATATATGGTGAACAACGATTACAAAGTCCTGCACTCTCAGTAATGAGTAAATCCAAGTTTTCTTTTATACCCCACTTAACAACTTCTTCAATATTACTGACAAAGTAATGGTCAGGGCATAGAGAACCAGACAAACCTTTCTTAACTGGTATTCCTGCTTTTTTATATAATATATCATCATCTGTATAGAGACAGTCAAATTTAACTACACCTACTGATAATCCTCTTTTTTGAAGAGCGCCTATTGTTTTTAAAATAACTGATGTCTTACCTGAAGATGGAGGTCCGGAAATAGTAACTAGATTCATATTTATCACCTTTCTCTCTATTTAACATCTATATTTTCATTGAAAATACTCTCACATCTATTTATTAATTCACCCATATCATTATTGTATATATAATCCCAGCCTAACCACATATATTTATGTTCCATTGATATCATGTTATCCACTTCTGGATTAACACTTGGAAACTTACCGTTATGAGATAATATCTCTCCTACTTCCTTTGAAGCAAAGAAATCAACAACTGGTTCTAACATATCTTTTTTGCTTTTCTTGGATAGTAAGAATATTGGGCTTATTATAGCTCCATCTAATGGCCATACAGGTTTCATTGGTCCTTCATTTTTAATCATCTTAGTAAAGAAATATGGCATGATTGTAACTACTGGTTTATCCTGTTTTCTGTGAGATTTTACCATTTCAGAAGGATGCATTCCTGTTGATAGGCATTTTCCTAGTTTTCTCAATCCTTCTTCACCATATTTTTGATGAATATTCAATAATATGGCGTTAAATAAATCAAAATCACCGATTGGCAGACTAACACTATTCTCAAACTCTGGTTTCAATATATCTTCCCATGATTTTGGCATATCTCTGCCATTTAATTCTTCTATATTTATTAAAAATACTGCTGGTACTACCCCTATAATTGAATAGTTGTTATTAGGGTCTTTTAGACATATTTCTTCATTATCAAATTCCTTATTATAATGTTCCATTTTGGTTATATCTTCAAAAACACCTTTTGAAGCCCATTTGCCAATTAATTTTTTATCAAAAAACAGATCAAAACCTGCTGATATGAATATATCTGATAATACATCTGGGTCTTCAGTTTTCTCTAATGATTCTTTTAACCAATCCACACCCATGGATGCCGCTTTTAATTCATACTCCATTTTAGTATCTAGGTTATTACCAGTGCCTTCCATCCATTTATTGAATGACTCCATAAGTGGTATTCTCACAGGACAAGGTAAGATACCTTCAATTTTAATGTCAGCATCATTATTGGTAACCTTATCAGTTTCATCATTTATAGCTTTGTTATGATTTATAGCATCTTCAAGATTTTCTGTAAATACATCCAAATTGATTTTCTTCATCTTCAATGCTGTTTCAAGGGTAATTGACTTTCCTATCAATTTTCTCTGGTTTTCATTTTTCATTCCTTCAAATCCTATTGATTCGAATAAATCTATGGTCTCTGGGTAACGTTCTGTAATATCATATAATGAATCTTTTACATTAAAATATTTTGTCATAATATCCTTCCTTTCAGCTCTATATGGTTAATAAATAATTATATTTTATCATCGACTTACTCTTTATTATACTATTATTTATTATTTTAGCTGTATCATATGTTACCAATTCAACTTTCCCACATCAATATTCTATGGAGGTAAGCTAATTAAAAGGTTTTAAAGAAAAAAACTTACTAAACCCTTACACTTATGATGTGAGGGTTTAATAAGTTTTAGTCTTTTTTTCATATTATATTTTATAATATTTGATTATTGTATCATATCATTGTTCTTTTACATCAACTAAATTATCATTGATAGTAATTGATATACTATAATTATTACTTGTAAGCTCAATAATATCCTCAATATATTTTACTCTGAACTGATCATTTTTTGCTAGTGTAATTGCTGTAACATTAAAATGTTTGTCAGATTTTTTAGTAGTCAATTCCAGTTGAAAAACCTCTTGTTTCTCTCCGTCCTTAATATTTCTTACATTACTGTCCTGACATTCCCAATTCAATGGTATTACATTCAAACTACATTTATCAAAATCAGCAGTGAATATACCTTTTTCCTTTTCTTCGTAGTCTGCATAAGAGTTCAATAAGAATTTCATTTTATGCTCTTCATATAATTCAACATCATCAACTATGATATATATCTCTGCACATGGCGAATATATTCTTCTCTTGGAGTGTTTCATCAGTCCTTCTTCCCAAGCCTGGGTTTCATCACTGGCAATAGTTACATAATCATCTTTTAGTTCTGCCCTGATAATCTTACCGCCATATTGTTCCATTGGCTGACGAGCTAGTTTACCATTATCAAATACAGGCAAGAATAAGCTATGGTTATTCGCACAGCATAAATTGCTTAAATTAGCATCATGATAGTATCCAGCACCACAATCCGGACATAAAGTAATGCCTTCTGCTTCTAATATTATACTACCTTTATCTTGGTGAGAATGTCCTACATATAATTCACCGCTGCAATAATGTAGATGAGCTTTACTAATATCTTTTCCCTGTCTATTAATATCCACTTGTCCAGTTACTTCAAAGATTCCTTGTTCAATTACAGTATCTCCTTCTATTTTCTCAACTAATGGAGAGGCTACTAATGTAAAGACATCATCACTTACATAACCTTTTTCCAATAATTTGGTATAGAGTGACAACCATACTTCATTACCTGTCAATTCATAGAAACTATAGGCTATATTTGCTTTTAGATGAACCCCTGGATGAGCATCATTAATTGGCAAGAGTATCGTACCATCATCTTGTTGAGACAAATGGGATAATATGAATTTACCAGTCTTAGAAAGTAATTCTTTATATATTGAGAAAGGTTGTTTTTTATATCTTGCCAAAGCATATAAAGATGGTATTACATTGGAAAATGTATACTGCCAGTAGTGTGGTCCTTCCAATGTTCCACCATCTTCTTGTACATAATTATTAATCATTTCAATGATATCCTGCTCTGCCTCAAGAATATTAGAATGATATCTTGGAAATCTATGTACCAACCCTAATAATCCAGTTACTCTACCTCCACTGAATACAATACCTTGGTTCATCTGCCTAATATAATCCACGCATTTGAAATCTGCTTCTAATCTAGGTAATCCCTTCATTGTAATAGCATCTCTTATTATCTGCTTACCATAAGGAGTGAGTAGAGAACCAGCCCAATCAAGAACGTATCCACAGCTTTTGCAATAGATCTCTTCCGTAAAACTTCTATGATGCCACATAGCTCCTGGGAATACCCCCATTATACTTTCGCACCAATATGTACAATGAGCTACAGATAATGCACATCTACAAGCCATTCTCAGCATTTCATAATCTTTTTCAATTAATCCTACAAAAGCTAAGTTTTCCATTATAGTATCTAGTGCTGGCTTGTTAACGTGTCTATCACGACACCATCGTCTATCTGGTTTAGGTACATATGTTCCTATTAATTTTTCTGGTTGAGTTTTCATATATTCTTTGGCTAACTCTACCATACCCTCATAAGCTGATTTGAAAGGTTCTATTTCAAACTTTTTCCTTAGAGTGTCTAGGTCTTTATTGTCAAATAATATTTCTATCTCAGCATTAAAATCAACTTCACTTTTTTCTTTGAAGAGTCCTGTCCATTTGCTGTCATAATGGTTTTTACGGCTCTCCATGAATTCTACTCTCTTAGAATCTGCAAGTCCCAACCATGCTATATTAGCTGTTATATAATCTTTGGTTGCTATAAAATCAATTCTGATGGTTGTTATTATATTTCCTGCTATCGTCAAGTCATATTCTCCTGTTACTCCATGACCTTTTATCTTGTCACCAATCTTCTTATACTCACCATCTATAGTTACATAAACATCAAACAATAACTCTTCTGGTATGGAAGCAAAAATCTTTAATGTATCATATGTTTCAATATCAAGTTCACATTTTCTTGACATGGACATAGCTACTGTATTCTTTTTAGCTTTATCAATATTTATACTGGCAAAAGCCCAGCCCTGACTTATTTGTCCTATAGTATCTTCACTATACTCTATTTCATACTCATCCAGCACACGATATTTTTCATGTGGATTGGTATGTTCACTTGTACCACCCTCCCAAAAAGGTTCAAAAATTGCCTCAGCTTCATTAATCTCTACTATCCTCATAATCTTACACCTCATTTCATTATAATAACTAAATCATAGCAACTTCATTATCATAATAAAACCCTAAAAAATAGATTAAAGGGGCAATATATTTACTTGTTTTATAGGAGGGTAATTATACATCAAAAAAGCCCAAGACTACTAATCTTGAGCTTATAAATATTCCTAGTAAATTTTATACTACCATAAATTGTTGGTATTCTTTTTCATTACAGAAATCTGATAATTTTCCTTCATATACTTTATGTAACTTCATCCTATTAAGATAATAGAAATCAACTGTAGAAACTAATGAACTTCTTTTATCAAAGAGCTTTACACCGCTTCTTTCGTATACATGGGATACAAAATGGGTACATACATATCCGTATGGAATTTTTACTGGTATATGCAACATCACTGTAAAAATTCCAAATATATTATAATAGTATCTTCTTTTTCGCTTCTTGAAATGTTCTATGTTCTTGATTAATTTATCATATTGCTCTTTTGTAACTTCCATTTTGCATATTAAACAAGTAGTATTTTTAAAACGAGCATAAGTTCCTTTGTCAATATATTCTCTGACAAATCCTCCGATTAAAGGGTTTCTAGGGAATTTTCTACCAAAACTGTACATCTCGTTCAGCTCTTCGTCCAGTGCAACCGATACATGGTTATATGGTATTTTGGTATAGAATTTGATCAATCTATTCAATACAGAACCAGTATCAGAAAGCATAATATAAGTGTCTATCGTGTCTTTCTTCATGGTCAACCCTCATTTATATTTAGTCTAATTAATAATGATTATTTTTTAATCTTATGTCATCTTACCATATTTTTGAACCAATAACAATTAAAAATGAATTAGAAAAACCTTAATTTTTTAATTAGATTTTTTAATGTTTTTCATAACAATACTCATCCCATTATCATAAAATAAGCCAATCACCTCTTTAATTTTAATCAACTATAATATATATTCTAATTCAGTTCTTAATATAACAGCCTTATCATGTGCTTCTCTTAAAAATTCAGCTGAGTCATAATCATCTTTTGTTTTATCATAAAAGACCTCAAATGATAGATTTCCCATATAATTTATTTCCTTCAACTTATAAAGCAGCTTATTCCAATTGATGACGCCTTCATAAGGAAGCCAATGTCTATCAGTACATCCATCATTATCAGATAGATGTAATGCAATAAGTCTGTCACCATATTTATTTAAAACATCATAAATAGAGGTGCTGTACAAATTAGCATGAGAAGAATCGTAACACACCCCTAACCAATCTGATTGGATATTATCAAGAACATAATCAAAAAACTCTTCTTGTCTTGTATTTTCTATGGCAACTTTGATTCCACATCTTTCTGCTTCTTCCAATATAGTCTTTATGGAGTTAAGCCCGTATATGTTGGGTTTGTCTGGATAATCACCTTGGGTCAGATGCATGACTATTACCGGTATATTATAAGTATGGCAATCATGTATACATTTAATGAATTCATTAATTATATAATTACGGTCAGATTCATTGCTGCTCCATAATTTATTACATTCATAATATGGTGCATGGATGTTTTCAATACTTATATCCATCTCCAAGATTTTTAATAAATCCTTTTTACCTTCTTCTGAAAATAATTCTTCATCCCACCATAACATAATGCTGTCAAATCCAGCTTCTACTATCTTCTTGACACGTTCTACAGGGGGCATGATATATCCAAACCAATTAAATATTCCTAATTTGATATTACTGTTTTTCACTAGCATCTACCTCATTATTTCTTAGTTTTCTCTACCAAAGTATATACAACTGGTATAATTACCAATGTCAATATAGTAGATATCATCAATCCACCCATCAAAGCTATTGCCATAGGACTAAAGAAAGAACTACCTGATAATGCTAGTGGCACTAATCCAATAACTGTGGTAACAGTACTCAGCATAATAGGTCTAAACCTCTTATCCACTGAATCTATACATGCTTCTATTAAAGAAGCTCCTTTATCTCTAGCCCTGTTAATATATTCAATCAATAGTATGGCATTGTTTACTACAATACCGATTAAGCTAATTACACCTAATAATACTGTAAAAGTTACTTTTATATCCAATAAAACAAGTATTAGGATAGAACCAATAAGTGAAAGTGGTACAGTCAATAATATTACTAATGGTTGCTTGAAGGAGTTGAATTGTAATAACAGTATAATATAAATTACAGCAATTGAAAAGATAGCTGCCAGATCCAGTCCATCAAGATAAGTATCCATGGTCTGTTTCTGCCCGTAATATTTGATGTTCAAGCCGGCTGTATTCATATTATTATCTACCATTGATTCAACTGTATTACCAATATCCACAATACTATAACCAGATATGACATCACACTGGACGATGATGGCTTCTTCGCCATCCAATCTATTAATAGCTGGAAGATTCTCCTGTAATTGTATGTTTGCAACTTGTTTTAGTAGAACTTTCTCACCTGTTATATTCGATTTTATGGCTAGATTATTGATGTCCCTGATTTCTTTTGCATTTGTCTTAAGATATACCTGATAATTTTTGTTTCCCAAATTAGCTGTAGTTGGTATTGAACCATATAATGATAGATTCAGTTGTTTTTGAATATCATATTTAGTTAAACCATAAGAAGCCGCCGCATTGGAGTCAATATCAACTTTATATTCATATTCTTTACTAAGCATATTGGTACTTACATTGACAGTACCTTCTTTGTTTAATAATTCTTTTTCTATTTCTTGAGCTATGGACGTCATTCTTTCAGTATCTTCTCCTGCAATTATTACCTTGAAATCCGGTCCACTTTCAGTTAATTCCAATCTGCCAACGGTAGCTATACCATTTTGTAGTACAGAATTAAGCTTATTCTGTAGATATAGTGAAAAATCGTTTAGATTCTTATGTGTATCAGTTTTCTTCAAGTTGACTCTAAACAAGACTTGACCTATATCTTCCGTGGAGGCAAGAGAATTAATTGTTATATAGAATTTTGGCATAGAACCACCTATTGCTGAAGTATAGGTAGTAATATCCTTTTCTTGTTCTAGTACTTTTTCAACTTCTTTTACTAATTCTTTTGTTTTACTGATATCCCCTTTGACCTCTCCTTTTACATTGATGTACATTATATCTTTGTCTGCATATGGGAACAAATCTATATCTAGGGTAAAAACAGCCAGTATTGATAATACTAGAACTCCTAGGCTAATTGCAATAGTAGTTATTTTGTGTTTTAACCCAACTTTTAGGAATCCTTTGAAGAATTTTCTTATTATATTTTTTCTATTCTTCTTATCTTGACTGTGTTCCTTGAAGAACAAACTTGCTAGTGCAGGTGTAACGAGCATTGCAACAATGAAAGAGGCTGTAAGGGATATAAATACCACTTGTGGCAGACTCTGTACGAATTCACCTGCTGCCCCAGGAAGTACTGTGATAGCTGCAAATGCTGCAAGAGTTGTCAATGTAGATGTAAGAACAGGAACAAGTTGTTCTCTGGCACCTAGATAAGCTGACTCTTTTTTACTATTTCCTTCATTCAATTTAACTTGTATTGCATCACTAATTACAATTGAATTATCTACCAAGATACCCAATGCTACTATTAAACCTGATATTGACATTTGCTGTATATCTATCCCCAACAGCTTCATTACAATAAAAGTAATACAAATGGATAATGGTATTGATGTGGCTACAATAAGAGCATTTCTTATACCAACTCCGATTAGTACCACCAATAGAACGAATAACATACCTTCTAATAGGTTTATTATGAAGTTATTAACTGATTTCTCAACTTCTTCAGGCTGAAATAAGACTTCATCAATCTTCAACAATTCATTTGACGAGTCTTTATAATTATTAATGATATCTTTCACATCTTTACCAATGTTGACGATATTCTTATTCTCTTCAAAATAACCTGTAAGAAGTACTGCTTCCTCACCTTCATGAGTATACTGTCTAACATTTTCTTTTCTTACTATATCAACCTCAGCTATGTTTTTTAACCTGACAATGCCTCCTGTTTCTGGTGATATAGTTATTATCAAGTCTTCTATATCTTTTAGTGATTGATATTTTCCGGGAGTACTGACTGTTATTTTTCCTTTATCAGTTTCCACGTATCCTGAAGGAATGTTAAGATTTTGTGAAACAAGCAAATTATATATATCTTCAATAGACAGACTGTAGGTATTCAATGCCTTGTAATCCACCTCAATGACTACTTGTTTTTCTTTTAGTCCATCTATAACTACTTTTTTGACTCCGTCTACTTTAATAAGTTCCTTTCGAATATCCTCTCCATGACTAGATAACTCATCATAAGCAAGCTCTTTTGATGATAAACTGATTATGAAACCAGCAGAATCTATTAGATCTGTTTCAACAACAGGTTTATCTGCTCCTAAGGGCAATTTGCTTTCCATGCCATACATAGCTTCTCTGAGATTATCCCATTGTTCACTACTGTCAATTCCAGTAGTAAGTTTGACAATAACTATTGATACATTATTGTTGGAAATAGATTCAATACTATCTATTCCATCTAAAGTCATAGCTTCGTCTTCAATAAGCTTAGTTACTTGTTCTTCCACCTCTTTTGCTGATGCACCTGGGAAGGTTACTGTAACTACTGCTGCAGGAGAAGTGGTATCTGGGTTTTCCTGTTTAGGAAGCAGATAATAGTTATACAATCCATAAATTATTAAAATTATAGCTAAAAGTATTGTTGTTTTTCTTTCTTTTATGGCATACCTAATAATTTTACCCATGTGCTTTATTCCACCTCTTCTTCAGGTATTTTAACTTTTTGACCTTCTTTCAAATTGGAAGTTCCTGATATAATGAGCTTATCCCCTTCATTTAGTCCTTCAATCAATATTTTATTTTTACTATATCCTTTTATAGTGATATTCTTTTTAACTGCACGATTGTCATCATTCATAAGATACACAAAAGGATCTCCTTCATTAAGTACATTGTTGATATCTATATAAAAACCTTCTTCTTGCCCAATAATCAAATCAATCTCTGCTACTGCTCCAACAATATAATCCTCTTTATCGTATGTACCTGCCAGCTCTATCTGAGCAGGGAAGGTCTTACTTGATTGATCTGGATAAGGACTGATTTGACAGACTCTACCTGATGTTTCAACACCATTGATGGTTATATTGACTTTTGTTCCAACATCAACTTTTTTAATATCTTTTGAGATTATACCAAAAGATACTCTATGATTATAGACGTTGAGACTTATTAATGGATCTCCCTCTTGCACTGTGGTTCTTGACTTCCCAAATACCTCTTTCACATATCCATCTATATCTGAATTAATACTTATGGTATTATCTTCATTCTCTTCTATCATAAATAATTCTTCATCTTTATTAACTTTTTGTCCTGCTGCTACATTAACTCTGGTTATTGTTCCTGAAACATCAGTAAATAATATACGTTCATCATTGACTATGACAGTTCCTAGATAATCTAAAATAATATCATTCATTTCTTTCTTTACTTCTTTTACCTCTACTGTCCTTACAACCTCTTCACTTTTTACAATCTTATCTGGAATTAGACTACAACCGCTTATGCCTATAATGATTATTAAGCAGCTTATAATTATTTTTAATTTCATTTCCTTCCCTCCAATCTACTATATTAATAGTATTCCCATTTCAAAAGAGAATCATGGTTCATTTTACGATAAAAAAATAAATTTATTATTAATTACAACAAGTTTATTAACCAATGAAGATAACTGTTATAAGAAGTATAACTTTACGACCTTATTCATTAAATCAGCCATATCAAAGGATTCTTCCATGTTAATAACCATATAGCTCAAAGTCTCATAGAAACCTTTTGCCAGACTGCAAGCATATAATTTATCTTCGTCTTCTAAATATGTCTTATTCATATCCTTCTTTATTTTTCCATAGAGAACTTTTTGAATTATCTCTATGAGATTAAGTCTTGAACTTGGAACTTCTTTACTGCTTTGAAAAAATATTATTGCTTTATCTCTGTTTTTATTTATGTACTCACTAAGGTCATAACAAATCTTACTTACCATGGGGTATACACCTAGATAATTAGGATAGTCTTCAAGCTTGCCCACTATATCATAGACATCTTCCTCCATATCTTCCAGATTAACCATGTTGTGAGTGTTTTCCTTGATGATGTTGTTTACTGTATCTACGAATTCTTTTATGATCTCGTTATACAAATCTTCTTTACTGTTAAAATATCTATATAGATTTCCCACTGCTACTTTTGCTTCTGTTGCAATATTCTTCATTGAAGTTTTTGCATAACCATAATTCTTGAACATCTCTACAGCTACATGAAGTATTCTATTTTTAATATCGTCTTTTAAGACTTGTGGCATTAGTGAACACCCCTTCATTATTGTGTTATATATTATTATACTGCATTCCTTTTGATAACGCCAGTATTTTTAAATATTTTAATCAGATTTTAAGTTTTTTGTATTATTTCAGATTATTCTTCCACTCTATTTACTTTTTTATATAACATTTTATAGAATCTATTAGCTATTACCTTTTTGAATATATTGATTTTGGAATCATAAAAATAGTTTTTTGATAACCAGCCTTTGTCTTCCCAGTATTTAGCATCTCTTTTAATAACTTTTAGAGCAAGTACTTTAGAGACTGAGAAATATATTAACTGTTCTATACTAGGTTTATATAATTTCTTATCCATCATAATATGTTTCACAAAATTTTCGTATTCTTTTGGTTGTACTTTCTCTTTGACAGTTGTTACTTTTCTGCTAATGTTATCAGTTGGAAAAGCTCCCCATTGAACAGCTACATTATCCATGTATTTTAATGTGTTTTTTATACCTGAAGATGATGTTGTTACTACATTCATGATTGGTATTCCAGCTAGAGCTGGTCTATGAACCCATCTACAAGTTCTATCAATAAACATTTTAAGTTTTCCGCTAATATTGTTAAGGTATATTGGAGTACTAAGTATTATTCCATCGTATTGTTGCAATTTATTCATCAACATATCCATATCATCATCCAAGAAACATTTATCCTTCAATATACAAGATTCACAACCTGTACATAGCTCAATGTTATAATCATGTAGATTAATGATGTCAACATCAATATTGATTTTTTCAAATTGCTCTTTGATGTCAATTAACAATCCATAGGTATTACGCTTTCTTTTACTACTATTTATAGCTAGAACTTTTTTATTCATATCATCATCACTTTCTTATTAATATATACATAATTATTTTATCATAAATATTTTAAAAAATCACTTGGATTTACTTTTTATTAAATGTAACATTAATCCATTAATCATATTTCTGATTTTAATCAACATCAATATATTTATAATCTCCTTTATCCTATGCAAGAATACATACTACATTTGTTCATTTATCACATTTGGTTGTATAATTGAATATAAAGATGCAAATAATAAAAATGAATAAATTAAATAAAAGGGATGATATATGTGAATGATTTAAATAATCTTAATCAAGTACCTCTTGCTAATTTATCCAATAATGAACTAGATAGAATTACTCAATTAGAAAAAGAGTTCAATGAAAAATATTATTTGATTGCTTTCGAGAAAGATGAGAGCAAATAGAACTATTAATTAATTTGTAAAATAGGCTCTGTTATAGTACCTTACCGCTAAACAGAGTCTATTTTATTTATATACATATTTTCACTTGGTACTTTTACATTATGTACTATTGTCTATAAGTATTTTTCTGGATTATCCATAATCTCTTGTATTAGTTGAAAGTATTTTCCTACATGAAGTCCATCTGCCAAAGCATGATGCACTTGTACAGAAAGAGGTAATTTGATTACACCATTTTCTTCAAAAAATTTTCCCCAGCCTATTCTTGGTATGCTATCTACTGGATTTATGCTTATTGGATGTGAAGCTGTTGTAAATGAGATCCAAGGAAGACTTGTAAGATATAGAACATCATCTTTGCTAGGGTCATCTTTTAAAGATATATTTTCCTTAGCTTTCTTCATCTTAATCATAGTATTTTCTTTGAAAGTTTTAAAATCATTAAAATAGTCTACTGTACAGAAACCAAATAATTCTTCATCCCCCATTATAGTAAAAGCTGGTCTAACTTTTTCATGTTCTATAACATTCTCTCCTCTTATTCTATATCGGAATTCTTTTATGTCATTAGCTGTTTTGGAAACAACATATATGGTAGTTATAAAAAAAGGCAGATCATTTTCTTTTATGAATTTATGAAATTTAGTTATGTCTATATTAGCGCAAATATTATAGTGTGGATAATCTAGTCGTTTATAGAAATTATAGTGTTCTTTTCTTTTCCAGTTATCAATGTCAATAATTTTCATAATATCATACTCCTTGAATAAAATTTCTATTTAAAAGACACCTATAAGGTGCCTTCTATTACAATTAAATTTTAACTGAAACATTATAAGTTAATAGTGTTAATGATTATTGTTATCATGGATTATCTGGTCTATGACTATTACCAGGGCTATAATGAATCCATAATCTTCGTTATCATTTACATCAACACCATATGTATCAGAGAAGCTAAAAAATTCTTTTGATACAGTCGCTACTATATTGCCATTTTTCATTATTGAAAAATTATAGTTAAAAGGTCTACCGTCTATATCATAATAACCGTTTTCACTTTCTATATTGAACTTAGAACCAAAAAAAGCAATCTTTTTCTTGACTAACGCAACTGGATTACCTTTTCTGAATATAGTGTATTCGGGTAGCATCCTTAGAAGCTTCTGCTCTATATAAAATACTTCTTCTCCATTCATGTCAAATAATTGTAGTTTGTCACCTAAGCTGAATACTTTACCTTTTACTATAAAAAAGTCATTCCCCATTTCATCTTTTATAGTAAAGTCATCTCCAAAACTAAATATTTTTTCCCTTACTTGGAATCTCATCGAATAATCACCCTTATTAAATTATTTTAGAAACGCCATAATACTTGTAATAAATATTAGGGCGTTTCTTTAATGACATAAATTCTAAATTTTGTATTATTAGATTATTTATAATCAATTATATTTTATCATTATTATGGGTTTTTATCAATATAGGTATTAACTAAAAGATATTGTAAATAGGTCAGAAAAAGTTTTTTGTTCTGACTTGGTTTTTGCAAAAGAGTATATGTATATGTTTCGCCAGCTACTTGCTCGTCCTGAGCAAAAAGCTGGGTTCGGCGTCCTGCCTCACTACTTCACATATACATATACTCTTTTGCTCTTTATACCCTTCAATATAATCACAAAACACTTTTTCTTCTAATTGGTTAACTATTGGCTATACTCTTTTTTTATATATTTTATAGTGCTTGAGAACTTACTTTACGACAAGGCAACGAGTACGCATGCTTGTACTGCTTCTATTTCGTTATCTTTTGCGTATTGTAGTATTTCTTCGCTGACGGTGCCTGGTTGAAGCCAAACGTTTTTTATTCCTAGGTCTTTACATTGTTTTATGATTGATATTCCTATTCTTGGATTGACTACGAAATCTACTACGTCAACTTTTTCAGGTAAATCAGCTAGTTCTTTGTATGCCTTATCACCGTCTATTTCTTTGCATTTGACACTTATTGGGTAGACTGTGTAGTTGTTATCTTTTAATTTCTTATATATTTTATAACCAAATTTATCCTGGTCATCAGTTGCTCCTACTACAGCCCATTTTTTTGATTCCAACATTATTGTTTCTACGCTCATATAATCGCTCCTTTATAAAATATCTTTTCTTTGATAGTTAGTATACGTAAGAACGATGCTTACTACTATGATAATTATTGACAACACAATATATAATGCCTCAAAACCATTGCCATTCAACACTTTGATGGTATCAAAATATGAGAATGGAGTTATATATTTGACAAAATCCAGTTTATCGGATATATTTCTAAAAACATCCAAGAAATACATTATGAGTATTATACCTGTTGATATTGTTGTTGCTTTTTTAGCTTTTCCAGTAAATGATGATATGGCTAAACCAAGACTCAAGAATATACATTGTATTATTAATAGTACAACCATACCATTAATTAGACCACCAATTATGGATTCGCCATTATTATTTATATTTACAAAAACAATGGTTGTTAACCCTGTTACAATATTAATGATTAGAACATCTATGAAACCAACTATTATTTTACTTGTAATCATACTGCTTCTTGTTATTGGTTTTACCATGAGAAAATCTGCTGTTTTGTCTCTTGCTTCTTTTGATATTATTGTTGCACCCAACATTACTGCATGTATTCCAGTTATCAGTGCATAGTACATGAATAAAACACTATAATATCCTTTTATTTCAGTAAGATTCAAGGAAGACAAACCAAATGCATTCTTCATAAAATCAGGTAGACTTTCCAATAATTCATTGGCTTCACTGCCCATAGCTGCAAATCCAGCATATTTTGCGAAAGCCATAGCAGTAAATATAATTATACAGACGCTCCATATAATAAGAGCTTTCCTATACGAACGTAATTCTCTAAGAACAATATTCATAGAATTTTCCTCCTATCCAATGTTCCTTCATATACTATACAGAAGGAATATCCTTTTTTTGATATATGACATATGAAGCTACTATAAATATAACTGTTAATGATATTGACGTTATTAAATGTGATACAGAATACGCTGAGTTCTCAGTTATATATCCGCTGTCGAAAAAACCAAATGGTGATAGATAGCTGTATTTTTCATCTTCTACTGTTTGATTGAAAAGATATAATACATAAAATCCAAATACTACACCTAGGGTTACTGGTAAAACACTTTTTAACTTATTAACAATAGTTCCTATAAGAATACCTAATGAGAATAAGAATAATTGTACAAAGAATAAGCTAAGTGTCAGTAGTAAAAAATCAGTAAAGTTGTAATCTGCTTTTTTAAATGCCTCTACAGCAATTATTGCAAAAACGAAAAACAGTACATTCATTATTACAATATGAGTCAATGAAGCCATAATCTTAGGGGTTAGTATATTAGCTCTTCTCAGAGGTTTGACAAGTAAGAAATCTGATGTCTTGTCTCTTGATTCTTTTGAAGTTATATCAAGTCCTAGCTTCATAGCGAATATACCTCCTATAAGAAGGATATACGAAAATGCAAAGCTATAATAGCCAATAATATGTGACACACTCATATTATTTAGACCCATTGCTTTTATGAATGCTTCTGGAAACTGACTAATAAGCTTCTCAAACTGCTCTGCCTCTTTTGAATAAGTAGGAAATAATGATACAAATAAGAACAGAACAGCTATGATAGATATAGTCCATATTATATTACTTTTAAGATATTTCCTAAACTCGAACTTATAAATATTCATAACCTAAACCTCCTTTTGATAGTAGTACATGAAAATCTCCTCAAGAGTTGGTTCTTCAACTAGGAGGTTAGCTAATTCTATTCCACCTAATTTATTAATCATAATATTAATATCGCCTTTATATAAAAATGTTGCTTTATTATCCTTTACTTCTAGTTCTGTAACACCATTAACATCAAACGCAGCTTTTTGAAGATTGTCATGAGATTCAATCCTGAATCTTTTATATCTGCTTTGACGTAAAGATTCTATGCTTTCGGTTTTAATTATTTTACCATCCTTGATGATAGCAACTCTGTCACACATTCTTTGCACTTCGTCTAGTATGTGTGATGAAAAGAATATCGTTGCTCCTTTTTCATTTTCTTCTCTTATAAGGTCAAAAAATTTCTGTTGCATCAATGGATCAAGACCGCCTGTTGGTTCGTCAAGTATTATCAATTTTGGTTCGTGAAGCAATCCTTGGACAATCCCAACTTTTTTCTTATTTCCAAAGGATAAATCATCTATTTTTTTCTTAAGGTCTAGGTTCATTACTTCTGCCAATTCATGAATACGCTTTGTACAATCCTTACCATAAAAACTAGCAGAATATTTTAGTAAATCGATAACTCTCATATTATCATAGTAAAAAACTTCTGATGGTAGATAACCTATATTCCTTCTAATCTCGGCACCATCTTTGATACAATCTTTTCCAAATATCTTAGCACTACCACTAGTTGGATAAATCAATGATAATAGAGTTCTTATAGTTGTTGACTTACCAGCTCCATTTGGTCCAATAAAACCAAAGATCTCTCCTTCTTCAACTTTTAATGAAACATCAATTATACCTCTTGATTTACCATAGTATTTAGTAAGTTTTTCTGTTTCAATGATATGCATATGATAACCTCCTTTATTAATAGCAAATAGTTAGGTTTTACTTATTAAGAATTAGTATATTCTAAAACCAATGCATTTATTATTGACTACTTTGGTCAATAATATTGTAGCATATATTTTTTTAAAATTCAATATATTATTTAATAAAAAAATGACTGTATCATCCAACAACTTATTTTTCATAAGCTATATCATGATACAGTCAAAATCTACCATATTAAATTATATCAAATCTTTAGTCTATTATCTCAAATAGTGCTATTTTAACTTCATCACCTTCAGTAATTTCAGTTACCCTTACTTTATCTTCAAGTGATATATCTTCAACTTCTGCATCTTCTCCATGATCTTTTATTATTGTTTCTTCTCCGATACTAAAAGTATTAGATTCTTCTCCCACATTTACTGTTATCAATTTTTCATCTACTGTCTCAGCGATAGATACTACTTTTCCCTCATAAACTTTCACTACCGGCTCATCTATCTGTATTTCTATTTCTTTGACATTTACACTATCACCTTCTGTGATCTCTGTTACTTTTACTATGTCTCCTATTTTAATATCTTTAACTTCTAATTCATCATCTTGTCCTTCTTTTTTAATTACAGTATTTTCATCAACTATAAATGTTTTTTCTTTATCATCATCTTGACGAATAGTTACTAATTTATTGGTTGTTGTCTCTGTAAGAGCCATTACTATTCCTTCATAAACTTTCGTAACTATCTCTTCAACCTGAATTTCTATTTCTGAAATATAAGAATCGTCACCTTCAGTAATTCTTGTTATTTTAACTATATCCCCAATTTTAATATCATTAAAGTTCAATAAATCATCTTGACCTTCTTTTTTAATAGCAGTGTCTTGATTAAGTACAAAAGTATCTTCTTCTTCATTAACTAGAATACTTATCATTTTGTCTCCTTCAGTTTCAATTACCTTAGTTACTTTACCTTTGTAAGTTTGAAGAATTTTATCATCTTCCTCTTCAAATACTTCAATGTAAACAACTTTGTGGTCAAAGAATTCAAGTTGTAGTTTATCTCCTACTTGAAGGTCAGTTAATTTAATTTCTTTACCATCTATATCATATACGACTACATTTTCATTAAGAAGATATCTTTCTGATTCATAATCATCCTTAATGGTAATAATGCCGTTTGATATTTCAACAAATTCTCCCATTTCTACCTCATCTTTATCACAATCTACTTTATCATCCAATCTAGAAAATAGAATTGCCATTTCAGCTCTAGTCAAATTACCATTTGGATTAAACATATTTTTAAATCCTGACATAAGTCCTAGTTTATTAATTAAATAAATATATCCATTATTTCCTTCAGGTATTGATTCTTCATCATCAAAATCCAAATCCTCATCATCATTATCTAATGCTTTATCATTTAACCCTAATGCTCTAACGATATATTTAGCAACAACATACCTCTTAGCAGCTCCATTAGCTTCAAAACTCTTCAACTCATCTTCAGTGATTATTCCTTTTATATAAGCATAAGCTAAATAATTAACCGACCACTCAGGAATATCAAGGCTTTCTATTATTTCTGGTATTTCATCTAACTCTTTTGCATCATCTTCCCATCCCATAATCCTAAGAATCATAGCTAGGACCTCAATATTTTTTGTTGGTTTGTTAGGTAAGAATTTACCATTTCCATTTCCTAAGATATAATTTTTTGCACTCATACGTTCAATATCTTTATTAGCCCAATGTTCTTTTTCAACATCTTGGAATTTTTTTGTATATTCATACTCCCATGTTTTATATTGATCAGCATGTTTTTTATAAAGGTAATTCCAATTGACTTTACTCTTACCTCTATTTCCTTTATTATTATCATTTTTTGCCATAGCAGCATTTGATAATATCAAAGAAAATACTAACACCATTGTAATTATTCTTGCTAATTTCTTGTTCTTCAAAATAATAACCTCCTATTTTTGTTTAATTTGATTTATTCATTTGGGTATTATATCTATTCGTACACATTTTTACCATTTTAGGGGTATTATTTTTTTTTATTTATTTTTTATTTTTGTTTTTATTATTTGTATTTCCATTACTTTTAATTGAGTCATTATTTTTTTTATTATTATGGGATTGACCTATATGTTTCCCTTGATATTTATTACCCTTAATATCATCTTGCGTTTTTTTATCATTACTTAATTCTTCTTTTATGTGTTTTTGTTGTTTATTTTCCACTTTGGATTCTTCTTTTTGATCTATTATATTTTTTGAGCTGGTTTCTTTAGTATTATTACTATTTAATTTTTTACCATTATTATTTTTGTTTCCATTATTGTTCCTATCACTATTATCATCAATGTTATTATCATTGTTTTTGTTACTATTGCTACTGCCATTAGCATTGTTTTTATTACCATTGTCACTACCATTATTTATGGTTTTATTACCATTACTACTGCCATCATTATTGTTTTTATTACCATTGCTACTGCCATTATTATTGTTTTTATTACCATTGCTATTGCCACTAATATTATTTTTATTACCATTATCACTGCCATTATCATTTTTCTTATTACCGTTATTATTTTTCTTATTATTATCTTTATTACTATTATTTTCCTTATATTTATTATTTCTTTTATCAACTATTTCAACAAGCTCTTCTATTGTCTTTTCCTCAAGTTTTTCTTTATAAGAAGGATTACTTGTTTTGATTTTATCAATTAAAGCTGCTTTACCAGGTGATAGATTATCACATTTTATTTTCTCATATTCGTTTTTAGGAATTTCAAATGCATATACATTCACCTTATCATTTTCTTCAATAGATTGTTTTAAATTATCTATGGCTTCTTCCTCAAGCTTATCATAAGTAAGAATGACATTAACTTGGTCACTATTATTCAATGCATTTTCAGCTATTATATCGCCTAAAAATTTTTCAACCTTCTTATTTTTATAATCAGATATGTTATCAACAACATTTTTTCCATCTTCATTGACACCATTAATCTTTAATATCCTATTAAATCTATTGTATACAATTTCAATACTTGGGTTAATATCAACATTAACATATCCATAAGGTGTATAATATGCATAGGCACTAACTCCAAATCCGCTAATAAGAAATACTATTGCAATAATAGCTGCTATTCTTCTGTAATTCGTATTTGTCATACTATCAATATTTATTTCCATTCCAACTTCTATATAATGATTGGGTTTTTTCATTTTTTTGAACTGACCGTCTTTTGTTAAGACTATTATATGATTACTATATATCTCCATAACTACTGCACGCATATATTCACCTCCTACAGATATTCTTTTAAATATTCATAATCTCCCATTTTAATAATTATTAGTGCTATAATATATATTCGTCCTCGTTCTATTTTTTTTCGGTGTATTTTCATTTTTTCTGTTATTTTCTGAACAGGTAATCTTTTATTATTATGTATATAATTCATCAATTCACAATCTGATACAATCAGAGTGGCTATTTTTTTATATAATCTTCTAGTTCTTTTATGTTTGGGAGAATGCTCAACAAGTTTGGTAAAGTCAAGTCCCCACGTCAATAACTCTTTTTTGAATTCTATTATCTCCAATTGTCTTAACTCATTTTCGTTTTTGATTCTATATATATCAAGACTTTTCCTATCAACTAAATCTATATCCTTAGCAACATCATCATTATAAAGTATAACATTATTACCATGATTAGAATTCTTTCTTTGATAATCAATAAGCCTTCTACTTATAACTATTTTTGAGAAAGTCAAAAAACTCCCCTTATCTTTTTCATATTTATCAATAGCTTCATTGAATGCAATTAAACCTATAGATAGCTCTTCATCAATACCATATTCAATATATCTACCAGTTTTATTTTGGATTATTGATGCTATAAAAGGCTTATACTGCTCTATAAGAGTGTTTCTTATGTGTATATCATCCTTCGCTACTAAGACCATCTCATCTAGCGACTTGTTCTTTTCCAACTTTTTCACCTCCCTACTTATAGTATAAGATTATATAGATTCAAACAAATGGTAATTTTTACCTATAGTGGATGCATATCGTTAAATTATGATATTCACTCATCTTAATTCTTGTAAATTCCATCCCATAGTATCCAAACCTTATTTGTTATTGTTTGTATTTTTATAAACCAAAACAATTATTGTTTGCATTAATCATGTTAATGTGTTATTATGAACTCAAATGATATATGAGGTGTTAAAGATGATGAATAATGATTTATTTTGGAATGCAAGTATTGATGATTTAAAAAAAGGTTATTTATATGATGACAATGACGGTAATTATATTTGTCTTATATGTGGAGATAAATTAGAAAATGGTATAATCCATAATTATAATAATCAACTAATTACATCTGAAAAGAGAATGCAGTATCACATTGATGAAGTACATGGTGGAACCTTCAATTTTTTGATTAGCCTAAATAAAAAGTATACTGGGTTGACTGATAATCAAAAAGAAGTCCTTGAATGTTTTCACAAAAATATGAATGATAAAGAAATATCAAGAGAGCTGCATATATCTGAATCTACCATTAGAAACTACAGATTCAAGTTACGAGAGAAAGAAAAACAAGCAAAGATATTTACAATTTTGATGGAATTGGCAAGTAATAATACTCATGATAATAAAATAATAGAGCCACATAAAACTGCTACAATGATTGATGACAGATATGTAATTACAGAAGATGAAAGAGAAAAAATAGTAAAAAGATATTTTACACCAGAAGGTAAATTAAAGGATCTGCCTTCCAAAGAAAAAAGGAAAATAATTGTTCTAAGACATATTGCAGAGAATTTCAAACCTAACTATAGATATACGGAAAAAGAGATAAATAGAATCTTAAAAAGAATATATGATGATTATGCTATTGTTAGAAGATATCTCATTGAGTATGGTTATCTAGATAGGTGTAATGATTGCAGTTATTATTGGGTTAAATAGTTTGTGATGAATAAATGAAATCAGATTGGTATTAAAATTCGTATTAGTATAATGAATACTTTTATTATTTATAGACTTGAAATTATTAACTCTATAAATTAAACTATAAAAAAGACTTTTATTACTGTTAGAAAAAATATTATTAAAAAAGAGGTATTCATTATGCTAATTAATATATTACAGCAATGCTCCTTATTCAAAAATATGAGCACAGAAGATATTGAATCTATCTTGTCAACTATAGATTATGATGTAATAAATTATTCAAAAGAACAGATAATCAGTACTGAAGGAGAAGAATGCCATAAGATAGGGATTGTCCTTGAAGGCAATATTGAAATTAGGAAAATATACCCTCTAGGAAAATCTATTACTGTAACAAGATTGAATCCTAGTGATATATTTGGAGAAGTTATCCTTTTTTCTAACATGAAACATTATCCTTCAACCTTAGTTGCCTGCAACTCATTGGAGGTACTTTATATCTCTAAAAAACAGATTATTGACCTTATGGAACATCAATCAATAATAATGAATAATCTGCTCAATGTACTATCCAGTAAAATACTTACCCTTAATAAAAAACTTAGGAATCTTTCCTATGAAAACATGCGTCAGAAGATAGCTGATTTCCTACTCTCAGAATATAAAAAACAACAGAACCTATATATAGAACTAAATATCTCAAGAAAAGAAATGGCTGAAACCTTAGGCGTTACAAGACCATCTCTATCTAGAGAACTCGCTCTTATGAAAGATAAAGGCATCATTGATTATCATAAGAATACTATAAAAATAAACAACCTCCAAATGCTTGAAGATTGCTTATTCTAGTTATCTGTATGATCTAATCCTGTATTGCTTCATCATTGTTATTATCATGATTATAGGTATCATAGTCTTTAATTTCGTCATATCCTAGATTTTTTGCGTAATCCTTTAATATATCATCGTTAATATCTTTGTATACATCCATGAATTTATTGGCTCTGCTTTCACCATTAGTATCTTCAAGTAAGATAAATAGTAATTGATAGAATCTGGCTAGATCACTATCTTTATTACTCAGAAAACTTTTTGCTTCATCAATATTACCATCGTTAATGAATCCATAGAACTCTTTGAAATCTGACCTATCCATATTGATATATTTATTTGTCACTGGTTCATAATCGGCATTATTATACTTATTGGTATACTTAGTTATAACACTTTTTAAACCTTCCATGTCATCTTGAAGCAAATATATTCTTATCATTTTTTCTATGACAGTATCATTTAAATAGCTTCCAATCAATCCGCTATAATTTTCTATAGCCTTATTATACTCATTAAGATAATAATAACTCTTAGCTATATAGTATTGCTGGATATCAACATCTTTATCATAGTACTCTATGGCAGTTTCATAATCTTTTAGATTATAGTAACAATTCCCAATAGCTTCTTTTATTTCTGGTGTAGGCATCGATTCATTAATAATCCGCAAATGTTCTAATGCTTTCTTATAATCAATATTTGATTCATCATCGTTATCATCCCATTCCCTCATATACATCTTAGCTAAAGTTCTACGAATATGCAGATCATCAGGATTTTCTTTCAATTCTTTCTCGTATTGTAAAACAGCTTCTCCAAATTTTTGGTCGATAAGTAATTTATCTCCTTCTGTCCACTCTTCACCCTGGATATCAATAGTAGTAATAGGCGTATTAGAATAAGAACCATAATTGTCAATCCAACAATCTCGGTCATCATATCCCCCAGTAATTTTCAAATAATACTTTCCTGAATGATGTAGAGCATCTAGTAATGACTCAACATAAATAATACCATTAGAAGATCTATAGCCTGTATTAAAATAACTCTCCCTTTCTTTATCTACATCAAAGTTTATAGTATTTCCTCTGAATTTTGTGTTTGAATGATAGTTAACATTATAAAAACCGTCTTCATCACCATTTATAAGTGATAATCCTACTTTATAATAGTCAAAATCCAAATAATCATGACTTACTTGGAACTGATATCTATTACTCTCAATCTTTTTAATACTTACTTTTATAGGTGAAAATAGATTTATATTTCTTGTATATGAACTGTTACCTTCCATCTCAATCTTTCTATAGCCCTTATCAAATTCTATATTATGACCCTTTATTCTATTCCATGGAACACATAGCCCCAGACTATAATCACCATTTGGTACATTATCAAAACTATACTGCCCATTTTCATCTGTTACAGCAATCAAGTTATTTCTAAATACGAATCCCATCTGACTGCTTACTCCATCCATTGATGTTAAAAACACCAACATATTCTCTACTGGCTTACCATCACTTAGCAATACCCCTTGTATAGTATTATCTGCCTTTTTATTTTTTTCCATTTGCACTGATGAAATATCTTCATTGAGGTAGTCAATAATTCTAACCTTTTTATCTTCAGCAAATATATGATCGCTAAAATCTTTTTTACTAAAATCCTTCTTACCGCTTAACAGGCTATAATAATAAGCTACTGTATCCCAATAGAATTCATATTCCTCATCATAATGTTTTTCCATTAAATTTACAGCTTCATCAAAATTACCTAATTCAATGTTCATTAATGATAGATACATATTTCGTAAATTTTCATATTCTTTATTATTGAACACATTTTTCTCAAGCAAACCTAAAGCATTTTCATTGTATCCAGCATACCAATTAACTAAAGCAGTATACAATGTATAGTTATCAAAATAATCATTGTCTCTATGATATTCCAATAATGTACTATACGTATCATTTATATCTATAATACTCTCCTCACCAACAACTCTAGTATCACCATTTACGGTGCTGAATCCATCTTGTACAGTAACTATCATCTTATTAAAAATTTTATTGTTATCGTTACTGAATAATATGTTTTCAAGAATCTTAATCTGCCCTAAAACACTGTTTTTGTCTTCTGGATGCTCATTCACCAATCTATTGTAATAAGCATTACTATTATCTCCCTTACTCATGTTCCCCAATAAATAATACATACCTGGAGAATTGAAATTAATACCAATATACACTATAATCAACACACAAATAAATATAATAATATGTTTCACCTTTATCGTTATATACTTCATAAGCTATTACTCCCATCAATTAATAAAATAATTCATCTTACACTTGATATCTCTATATATTGAATTTGACTGTCTCTTATGTTATCAGGTGTTAATCTAAATGCCTGATAAGATAAAAATACTACTGCAAAAGCTGTAACACTAACCCCTACAATCAATTTGTTAACTGGTATCCTTAGCTTGTAATCAAGAAATCTATTCAGTATACTTTGATTACTGTTATTCTTAAGTTCCCTAAGGACTGCATCTTGTGATTTATCACTAAAAACTATATTCTTCAGCTCTCTATCCAAATTTTTTCCAACCATTCTAGTTATCTTATCATCATTCATCTACAAACACCTCCTCTAGATATTTTTTAATACTATCCCTTGCATATTTCAACCTACTTTTGACAGCACTGTTAGTTAGATTCAATATTTCTGATATATCAGCAACAGAGAACTTCTGATAATAGTAGAGTATGATTATTTCTCTATATTTTGGTTTTATCTTAGCCAGACAATCAGCAACTGCTATTTTGTCAAGACTATCCTCTTCATTGTACTGAAACTCATTCTTTACATCTTCATAATTATTCCTGTTTTCTCTACGAAACCAATTTTTCCTCTTAATCTGTCTGCACTCATTGGTTAGTATAGTGTACAAATAATTTTTCTCACTACTGTCACGCCGATAATTGTTTAGGCTATAGTAAAAGTTAATGAAAGTCTTTTGCACCACATCTTCTGCCAAATGTTCGTCCTTAACCATCATGTAGGCATATCTTTTAAGCTGAGTTCCATACCTGCTCATTATATTTTTTAAGTATTCTTCATTATTTAATTCAAACATTTGTGTTTCATCACTAGTCGTTACCATTTTTTCTCCCTTAACACCTATTATTTAACACATCATTTATAGGAAAATATAGATTCTATATTACTTTACAATATATAGATGCACCAAATACTAATTTGGTTGCAAAAAAACCTAAGGAATATTTTCCAAAGGTTTTTATAATAGCTTTATTTCATATTATAGATGAATAATTTTAATCCGACTACAATAATATTAGATTTTTTCTTGGCAATATTTTTTATGACTTCATAATACCCTTCAAACAACTCTAATTTATCATCCTCAATTACTTCATTGCTATAACAAGCAATTTCGTAGATCTTGGTTAACTCCATTAGATTATATCCTTCTACATCAAGTTGTCCGTTGATACTTTTAGCGTATTCTCTAATAGTTTGATTAGAATATGTCTTATATCCCACAAGCTCCATCAACATGAGTATTTTTGTAAACAGTTTTATTATCTTGTTAGGTGTAGTACTGATTTCATAAAACCGCTTATGCTTTCTAAGTCTTGATGTAATCAATAAAACGCTTATTACCAACTTCAATGTTATCAAGAAAATTATTATATAACTGGTTGGAATTTTTTTCTCTTTTACATTTTTATTAGTCAAATCATCTATCTTTGTATCTTCAATATCTGTCTGTGGCTTCTTAAGGTAGTCAATCTTTTTAGTCTCCTGAACAAAATTAAAACCACTTGTAGGCTCAAAAGGCAACCAGCCATACCCTTCCAAATAAGCTTCAACCCAAGCATGGGCATTATATCCCGTAACAGTTCGTTTATTATTTTTGGATTCCTCTTGTTTTTTATTATTATTCTGCAATACTATATTATCAGCATCTTCCTTTTCTTTTTCTCTGATTACGAATCCCTTTACATACCTGGCAGGAATACCCACACTTCTAAGCATAATAACCATTGATGTTGCACTGTATGTACAGAAACCTTCTTTTGTTTCGAATAAGAAATTATCAATAATATCTTCTCCATCATCAGGCAGGTCAGTAGAATATGAATAATCAATATTTGATTTTAGGTAAATCTCAATTGCTTTAGCTTTATCATAATCATTATTATAACCCTTTGTTATATTATCAGCTAATTCTATTGTTCTATCTGTTGTACCATCTGGAATCTGCATATATTCTTGTCTTATCTTTCTAGCTTTATAGATTAAATCTTCCTTATGGCTGGAATTACCGAAACTATCATATAATCCTTCTTTACTTCTCCTTAACATGTTCTGAAACATTTCCAAGTTATATTTAGGTTTTAGATAATTTATGGAACAGGTAAAATCTTTTCCAAGAACCTTATTGTATCTAGCAATTTCACTTGCATCGTATCTGAAAACATCATTTGAATTATTACCATTACTATCATATATAGATATGAAGTTGGTTGGTGTAAAAAGTATATTCGTAGCAATATTTTTATATATTATACCGACCTTTTCTTCATCAAAAAAACTATTGGCAACATCTCTGTACTCCTTATAAACAGTATCATCCCTAATATATCTGGTTAGATATTTCAATCCAAAAATATGTTCCTCCATATCATTAATCTCAAAATTATAGTTCACATAATAATCCCACTGTTTTCCATTGAATATGTTGCAAACACTTCCTCTAAGATATATTGGATGGTCTGTATAAACATATAATAAAGACTTGCTGGTAGTTTCTACCTTAGGTTTCAATATGTCTGCACTTTCATATTCAACTGCCTCTTCATCTTTCTCTTCTCTATTAAATTCATTATCACCATTTTGTCCGCCTGATTCATCTGATTCTTTTTTTCTAGCATTCTTTTCTTTTATGTTGTCAATATATTTTTCTACAGCCGTTCCAATATCATATAAAAATATCAATGGCTGAGGTTTTATTCTATACAAGTTTCCAGCTAGGAAAACAAGAATTATAGAGAATAATATTGAATTCACTGCTAGAAGATAAAAACCTTGTTTATCTTTGTTCTTTATATTCTTGGTGTAAAAATAATAGAAATAATTAGTGATTAAAGCCACTATAAAAATATAGAAACCTGTAACATTATAATATCCTCTCACAAATGAAGCTGTTAAGAATGCTGCTAATCCTGTAACAAATAAACCTATAAAATAATATCTGCATTTTGATATCAATATTACAATTAAGCAGATAATAAAAGCAATTATGGTTATAGGTATAATCTGGTCCTTCACTTCTAGTAATGAACCCTTTACTATTGCATCATTATATAATTCTATATATATATTTATTTTTGATATAAAATCCAATAGATTGTTAGACAAAACCAATATAACATAGCCAATTATCATTAGAGACGACATACTTACAATACTCACCAACAGAAACTTTATGTTATGTGTAACCAACGATAAGGCTGTATATGTAATAATTATTATTGCAAATAACTTGACATAAGAAATCTCATACCACATTAAACCTGTTATAGTCATTGTTATGCTATAGACCATGAGTATCTTAGTAAACTCAAATAACATAGCATCAATTATTTTTTTCAAGTATTTCCCCATAATTTCCCCTCACTTATAATGAAGTTCCTTCTACCAACGTGTCCAAGTCACTATCATAAGAAATGTTTATTATATTATAACCCTCTGCATTAAGTTTTTCTAAGCACTCATTATTCTTGTTATCGCTGAAGTATATGTATACAATGGTTATTCTTATCTTTTGTATATTTAGTTGTTTTAGGCTTTTGATTAAAACTTCATTTATATTGGATGTAATAATGTATTGATTACTATTAATAAAGATATCATTATTTTCTCTATAATAATATTCTAGGATTGATTTTCCAAAATCAAACTTACGTGTGAATTCTAATAATGCGCACTCCTCATATATCCTTTGGAAATCATTATAGTCTTTACCTGTTATAGCAACATTTCTTACATCATTGTATATGAAATTAACCGTCTTGTTATGAATCAAAAGATAATTTATAAGCATTACACATGTCTCAATCATTTTATCTTCTAAAGCTATATTCAACTCATAATCAGAATAATGCTTATTGGAATCTAATATGATATCAACTTCATTGCTAATTTCACCGCTATATTGTTTAACCATGAGTTCATTATACTTAGAGGATAATTTCCAATGGATTTTATTTAATGTATCTCCTTTTTCATATTCTCTGATATAAGAGATATTATTCTGTTCTTCCATTGTCCTGTTCCTTGAATCGGTTACTTCATCAACATCCATATGGGTATTAGGTAGATAGTTCAAATTCTTTATGGATGGATAAACTATCATTTTCACAGCATCAAGACACTTGAATTCTTTGGAGAAAAGTCCAAAATAATCATCTATTATAATGGATTTAACACCCAATCTATAGTAACCTCTATAGTTACATCTAAGAGGTATTACTATCTCTTCTTGAGTTTTAGGGTACAGAACTATAGTTGGAGTTACAAATTGATTTTTAAAGAGTATTTTATCTGATTCGAGTTTTAGTCTGATAGGACAGTAAACTAAGCTGTTAGTATTATATAATGTAAGAGTATAATTGATCTTATCCCCTTTGACGATTTTCTTTTTACTCACCTTATGACTTACCTGGAATTGATTATAGGTAAGTAATATTGACCCAAAAGATAGAATAGGTACCAATAATAAAATATAGAAAACAGTTGTTAATATGTATCCTTCAATATAATAAGTTAATATTCCAATTATGAGTAATAATATTAGATAGAATCTATTTTTTTTCATGGTAATCACCCGTAGGCACTTTTACTTGTTTCATGATATCATTCAATATTTGTTCTGGAGTTACTTTATTGAACTTGGCTTCATTTCTGAGTATGAGCCTATGAGATAAAACAGGTAAAAAGATTTCTTTTACATCGTCTGGAATAATAAAATCCCTGCCATCGTACAAGGCAAATGCTTTTGCTGCAAGAAGAACATATAAAGAACCTCTTGGGCTTGCACCTAATACCAAATCATCTGATTCTCTTGTCATAGCAACAAGCTTGACAATATATTTCATGATATCGTCACTACAGTATATCTCACGAACTTTGCTCTGAACATTAATAATATCTTCGCAAGTTGCTACTGGTTGTAATGATTCAAAAGGACTTTTGTGTTCATATAATTTGAGTATCTTCTTTTCTTCACTTTCTTCTGGATACCCAATGGATATTTTCATGATAAACCTATCTATCTGAGCCTCTGGCAAAGGATAAGTACCTAAATATTCAATAGGATTCTGTGTTGCTAACACCATAAAAGGTTTTGGCAGCTCATGGGTTATACCATCAACAGTTACCTGTTTTTCTTCCATAGCTTCCAATAGACTTGATTGAGTTTTCGGTGGTGTTCTATTGATTTCATCCGCCAAAAGGATATTTCCCATGACAACGCCTTTATGGAATTCAAATTCATTACTCTTTTGATTGTACATAGAAAAACCTGTTATATCTGAAGGCATAACATCAGGAGTAAATTGAATTCTATTGAAAGAACCATTGATGGATTTAGCTAATGCTGATACCAATGTAGTTTTTCCTACTCCTGGAACATCTTCTATCAATACATGAGAATCACATGCTAATGAAATTACCATCAATTTAATAACTTCGTTTTTTCCCACAATGACTTTTTCTATATTTCTGACTATATCTTGTAATACCTGTCTTGATTTTTCCATAAGAACCTCCCTCATATCTCGTAAAGTAGTGGTGTTTACAAACTGATATATAATTAAATCTTGTTAGAATGATAGCATAGTATATAAACGATAAATTATAATTACTATGCTATGTATTTGAACTAATATTGAATTTCAATCATATCTTGACTGCATCTACAAAACAATGCATATGTTTCGGAGTAAAGATCTTGAACCCCTCAGCTAACTTATAACCATTGGATTCACCGATTTGTTTACTTTTCAACTTAAGATAATCTTTCATCATCTGCAGATCATCTTTATTGAACTGGCTTATGTGAGTAGCTATACTTTTGATTTTTGTTTCAAAATATCCACCAATATCTATAATGGTATTAGGATATGTGGTATGGTAAAAACCTATACCTTGTACACTGTAACTCTCATAAGTAATACCTTCCTCATTACTTGGATAATGAGGGAATAATGCAAATAAACAGGCTTCAACTGTTGCTTTTCCTACTTTTATATGATCTGGATGACCTTCATACATCAACCATGGATCAACTGTTATAACAATCTCTGGTTTGATTTCTCTTATGACACTAACTATTTTACCTGCCATATCTGTAACTGAGATATTAGTCAATTCATCAATACCTAGAGAAATCACTTGTTTTACCCCTAGAATATCTGCTGCCTTTTCTTGTTCTTCTTTTCTTATATAAGCCAATTTATCCCTTTTCATCAATGGGTCTACTGTTCCCATACTTCCATTTGTTACAGTTAAATAATATATTTCACAACCATTATTAGATAATTTTGCAATAGTACCCCCTGCACCAATATCATTATCATCTGGATGAGGCTGTACAAACAAAATTCTACCAGCATCTTCTATGCTAGGTATCTTAAATATTGTACTCGCTACCAAATATAACTCCTCCTTTAACTATAAAACCACCTAAATATTATCTTATCATACTCAAAAAAATGAATCAACAGAAAGTTTATGCGTTTTAATTATATCATTGATATTGTTATATTTATTGATGTATAATTGAGTCTGTAAAGCATTTAGTTATAATATTCACAATCAATTACTTATTAAAGGAGATGATTTTAATTTGAATGAATCACAGGACAACAAAAGAAAAGTATCAACATTAAGGTATTCATTAGGTATGCTCGGTTTGCAAATACCTAGTCAGGCTTTCACTGTATTTCTCATGTACTATTATGTGGATACCCTTAACTTGGCAGTGGGTCTTGCAGCAATTGGACGAGGTATATTTTCAGTGTGGGATGCAGTAGATAATATTTTATTTGGTTATTTATCAGATAATACTCGTACCAAATGGGGCAGAAGAAAACCCTGGCTCATTGGAGCATTACCTTTCTACATAATATTTTTTATCTTGGTTTTCTCTACACCTTCAAGTTTTATGGAGGGAAATAGACTTTTTTGGTATTTTACTATAATTATTTTTCTGTATGAAACTTTTGCAACTATTTTATGGGGAAATTATGGTGCGCTTTTCCCTGAATTATTCAGAAAAAACTCATTAAGAGCAAAAGCCAGCGGATTGAAACAGATCTTTGGAATCATTGGTACAATCATTGGTATGGCTGTAACTCCAATATTATATAAAAATCTTGGGTTTACTATGATGGCTGTTGTATATGGCATTATTGGTACTGTGATATTGTTGTACTCTATACTTGGGAGTCATGAGGATAAGTCTCTGATTGATACTCCGAAAATACCTTTTGTCAAGGCATTCAAAGAAACTCTTAGCAATAAATTATTCTGGATCTATTCTATTGCTTATACTTTCATACAATTTGTTTTTGGTCTGCTTATAGCGGCTTTACCGTTTTATGCTAAGTATTCTCTAGGATTAGATTCTGATAAGACCTCTCTGATGATGGCTTCTATATTCGTTGTAGCTATTCCAGCTGTGCTTATATGGACTAAGCTTGTTAAAAAAGTAGGTGCTTCCAAGACATGGTTGATAGGTGTAGCGGTTATCGGGATAACAGTCATTCCTTTAGGTTTTTCGTATAATTTTACTACAGGGATTATTTCGGGAATGCTGTTGGGCATAGGCTATTGCAGTGTTTTAATTAGTGGTGAGGTAATTACTAGTGAGATTATTGATAAGGATGCTGAAAAAACAGGTTCAAGGAGAGAGGCTATCTATCTTAGTGTTTATGGGTTTATTATTAGAATCAGTGGAGTTTTTCAAAGTGTGGCTTTTGCATTGATTGGAGTGTTGTATGGATATGTTAATGGGGATAATCCAGGTCCTAATCCAGCAGGTGCGTTTAGATTTTTGATGTCGGTAATTCCGTTTATATCTTTGGTTATAGCGTTTTTTATTGGGGTTTTATATAGAAAAGAACAGAAGAAATTATAAATATTATTAAGTTAATGAAGTGATAGAGTGCCTAACGGTCGTGTAGGTAGTATAGGGGAATATTTCGTCAGCCCGTTAAACGTCCATGTTTCCAATAAATAATAATGGACATCGAGTCCATTATTATTTCTGACAGTCCAGTAGGGCTGTCAGATTAAGGGCTGAGTTCGCCGTCCATGGCTCACTGCTACATATTCCCCTATACTACCTACACTCGTTATTTATATCGTTATATGTATCGTTATTTATATCGTTATTTATATCGTTGTATGTATCGTTATTTATATCATTATTTATGTCATTATTTATATCATTAATTTTATGGATTAATTAGATAATTAGTTTAATATGGATTGAAATAATATTTAGTATGTTGATAAAGATAGATAGTAAAAAGAAGACAGCTACCGATCGCTGTCTTCTTTAAGGAGAAGGTATTTAAAAAAATAAATTTTTGGGGGTTTATAGGTTTTTATGGGGTTTTCTTACTCTTATTATTATACATGATTTCTAAAATAATGCTACACAAATATCCATTTTATTTACAATTCTTTTTGTATATATTTTACTATATAAATTTAGTAATATACTTTTTGCTTGGAATAAGTAACAAATACCCTTAGTAAAAGATAATTTTCTTTGATTTGTGTTAATTTTATTGAATTTTTTGGCTTATTAGATTGTATAAAATAGGTCTAATTACTATATAAAAATAGTGTCTATCTTCCTCCAACCTCTTTTTCAAACACTTTTCTAAACATTTAGCTATTTTAAATAATAAATAGATTTTTTCAGTAATTTCGGCAAATTATTAATCTAATTATATGTATAATATAATTACAGGCTGCTAGATTATATTATTAAGGAGTGTGATAATTCACTTTTAAAGATGGTACAAGCTGCACGAGGACTTGTTTCATAAGTTTGAATATGTATGATGTGAATTCTTGAATAGATAGTGGTTTATATTTTTTATTTAAAAATTATTAGAGGAGTGTTGTTATGAAAAAATTGTTTAATATTTTCGTGGTGCTTTTATTAGTTATGTTGCCTGTATCGTCAGTGCATGGAGCTAGTTCAATTACAAAGTCCAGTGTAGTTGAGCCATTAGTGAAGTCATCCCCAATATACATAGTAGGACCATATGATGAAAATTCTAATACTGGTTATGTTAAATATAGTGATGACAATGGAGACTATTATGCTAGAGTTAGAGAAACAAAATTAGTTAAAGGTCCTTCAGATGATGACCCTGTTGTTGATTACAAGAGATTTGGAACTATCTATAGAACAGATAATTTCTCAGGAACATTAAATGAATCAGTTTCTATATCCCATTCTGTTTCTACTTCTGAGACAAATACAACATCTGTTTCTGTATCCTTGGGTATAAAAATATCCAAAATCTTCTCATCAAATGTTAGTACAAGTCATTCACAGACCATTACCAAAACAGTAGGAAATACTGTTACAAAAAGCTATAGCAAAGGTTTTAATTATGGTTTTCCTATAGCAAATGCTCCTGCTAATTGTACTAAAGCTGAAAGAGGAGTTGGATTCCAATTTTCAACCTATCGTTCTCTTATTGATGTAAAAAAATTAGTTAACGTTCAGAAATACATTGATATCATAAGAGTAAGACATGTCAATGAATGCAGTATCTGTAACGGTGGTGGTGATTTAGGAAGACCAATTCCAGGGCATTTTCATGATGGTTTTGTTGGAAATATTTATACATTAGCAGATGGAACAGAAGAAAGAGTCGAAGATTATTTCCTAGATAATATGATTGAAATGGGAATAATAAACACAGAAACTATGCAATTCAGAAAAAATGTAAAAGAATGGAAGAGAGAGGTTGTTGTAGGAGAAGTTAAGATACCTACAAATGTTTTAGTAACAACATATTTTGATAAAGATGGTAATATTATAGACGAAAACGGAAATATTGTAAATTACTGATGAATCTGTTATAAGATTATGGCAGTCTGTTTATGAACTAAATTTAAGGGCTGTCGGATAATACATCTTCCAAGACTTGTAGCCTTCTGAAAATGTATTATCCGACAGCCCCATTGATAATTTATTTATTTTAGCTTTTCCTGTGCTAACTCTGTAATTTCTTCTCCACCAGCCTTATACCATTTTTCAACGAATTCATCAAATTTTTCAATACCTATTTCACCATTGATGATTTTATAGGAATATTCTTTGTAGAGACTGGTCATTTCATCCCAATTGGTACTATACTCCTTAGGAATTTCAAAATTAATATCTTCAGTGTAATATTTAGATGCTATATCAAGTGATTCTTGAGCTATATCTGATAGTAATGGAACTGGTGATTCCCATGAGGGTACATCAAAAAATCTGGCATACCACTCTTCACCTTTTTTAGTACGTGTAATATTACCATAACCATCTATTGTATAATCTCTTCCTTCAATTCCAAGTCTATCTAATAATTGCCCTTCATCAGAAGCCATAAATTCTAGTACTCTAAAAGCCAGGTCTTTATGCTCACACTGATTAGATATTGCAAAACCTTTGTCTTCTCTTGTAACATCTACTGGAGCTAATCCATTACCGCTATTTCCTATAGGAGGATCAAGGGGAATTAGATCAGTTTCAATTCCTGCATTTCTTAATTTGGTATTATAGATTTCAATGACTTTTCCTGCTGATCCTATAATCATACCGACTTTTCCTGTATATAATTTTTCTTCCATAGAATCCCATTTAGTTACAGCATAATCTGGATCAAGTATTTTTTCTTCTACCAATTTACGGTAAAAAGCTAATTTCTCTTTTTCACACCAACTTACCTTTGAATAGATGTATTTGCCAGTTTCGTCTTTTATCCAAGTGGTAGGCATTGAAAAAGCAGCGTTGAAAATATCATCGAGCCTATCTGTATCACCTGTGACTGTTACCCCATAAGTGTCTTTTTCACCATTATGATCAAAATCACTATTAGCAAATGCGCTTAATACAGTATAATAATCCTGAACCGTCTTAGGAATTGGTAATTCTAATTCATCTAACCAATCTTTTCTCACCACTGCCAGCTTGGGAGTGTTATATCTAATTCTTAACAGGTATGGATACGAATCTATACGAGATTTATTGTATTCCTCCATAGCTTTACCCAATACTTTTGAATCATCAATATACTCTGTCAGATCAACCAACATACCCTGTTCGGCATATTTTTTATCAATTCCATCCCTGAACCATATGATATCAGGTATATTACCGTCAGTAATCAATTCATCTATTTTTTCTGAATAACTTCCTTGAGGAAGCTGTACTAATTCTAACTTAGCTTTTATTCCATTCTCTGATAATGCAGAATTTATTTCATCAATATACTCTAAATCATCAGTATTAGATGGCATAAAATCTTTTTCTACTAGAGTCAATGTTATTATATCATCCTCTTGTGACTTTTCTACATCCTCTAACTCATTATCCTCATTATTAGGCTCTACGGTTGTATGGGTAGTTTTATCTTTAGATGTTGGTTCGCTATGACTTTTACATCCATACAACAAAACTATTATTAGACAAAAACATAATACTAGCCCTGTAATTTTTCTCTTTTTCATAAATATCCTCCTCTGCAGTTATTGTATATATTTATAGATTAACCCTATGTCCTATCTTTCATACCTATAAATCCCAAGTACAATATTTACAGCAGTGGATATTTCAATACATATTTCTATCAAGAATTTACTTTTTTATAATTTCTTTCATCACTGGGTCAATGCCATTAATAAAATCATCTAAATAATATTTTATATGGATATCAGGATATATAGAATCCTCATCGTTTTCACTATGCTTAAAATATTTGGTAGAGTATTGTATTGTAATACCAGTATTAGGTAGTCTAAAAGTTTTTATTTCACCATAATGGTTTGGTTTGCCTCCAGTTGGACTACCAATAATTGTCGCATTGGTTTCTTTTTTCATGGATAGAGTATTAAGTATTGCCGATGAAAAAGTATCACCGCCAATAACTACATACAAATTATCTTTTGTATTGATAGCTTCATTTTTAACAAGTTCATTAATTAGTGGTTCAATAATACGAGAATCTCCTCCACCATTGAATCTCATATCAAATACAAATTTCTCCACATCTTTATCCTCTATGAATGCTGATAATTCATCTATGAATTCATTTATTGGTCTTTCCTTATTATTCATACATACATTATATTGAAAATATATTAATTTCTCTTGTGACAAGTATTCATACCAATATGGATTGTTTGTGTTTTTAATATAGCCCATGTCAGCTATCTTAGGATATTTACTCACGATAGAAACCCATTTTTCATTGCTTTGAGTGGATAAGCTTTTAAGGTCTAATGTGATTTTTTCACCTTGTGAATTCTGGAAAACATATTTACTTCCTTTAATATCTTTGATATATCCATATTCATATAAGAAGTCAGCATTTATAAGATAATTTAGAGTACCTTTTAATAATTGCACCTCATTATCCCTAGAGATTATGTCTCCCATCTTTTCAATAATATTTTCTACTGGTTCATTACCTATCTGTACCAATTTGGTTCCTAATATCTCTTTATACTCTTCTGTGGTATTAGTAACAACTATCCCATCTTCAAACATCATAAATTTCAATGGGAAATATCTTACATTCATGTTCTCTATAACAGTAGTGTGTCCATCACCTATTTTTGCAACTAAGCTTTTTAAGCCTATAACTCTTCCTATATTATTCAAATCAGGTATTTTTTCCAACAATAGGTTAGTTTCTTTCTTGAACTCGCTTTTACTTATAGTATGATAAAGGTTCTTATGTTTTGATTTTAAATTCTTAGCTAGATATGAGATATCTTCTCTCCATAATTCAACAATATGGTCATCAGTACTATCATCACTTAAACTATTAATATCTATCTTAGGGGTACTACCTTCTGCATTATCATTTGGCATTTTTATAAAAAGAACTGCTATCATAATGACAGCTAAAACTACTAGAACTATAAACTCTTTATTATTTTTCCTCATTTTTATCCCCCTATCTTAAACTATCTACGAAATACATACATTTATCCATTACACCTTTTACAAAACTACTTAAATCAGGCACTTTGCTATATATATAATCCTTCATGAGCTGAGTATCCTCTACTATCTTTCTCACAAATTCTCCTTTTCCGCTTTCGGAATAGAAACCAACTTTTGCATTGATTTCCTTACCTATGGCTACCTTTGCTTTTGCATATCCACCATAAGCAAATTCTTTAGCAATGGCTGCTCCCCCTATTGATATGTAGTTGGAAAAAGCCGCTCCTCCTATAGCAAATAACCCAGCTACAGCAAGTCCTCCAATACTAACTACTCCTGATAATGCAGCTCCTCCAATACCAAGTAATAATGCAAAGCTGACACCTCCAAAAGAAATAACACCTATTGAAATACCTCCCAAACTGATAATTCCTATTGATATGGAACCACAAGCAATAATCCCCTTGGCAACTCCCAGCGGCTTATTATTGATATGAACAAGGGGTATTCCCATGATAGTTTTTTTAGATTTATATTCATAACCTCTATAATTATGATTGTTTATCTGTATTACCGGAGTTCCTAGAATCGTTTTTTCGGATACATACTGATATTTAGTAAAGAGATTCACTCCCATATTTTCTGCAAATTCTTCGGCTACTTGTTCAGGCTCTCCCAACAGCTTATATGGATCTGATTCGTTTAGTTCTAATGCCTTTTCCTCCATCATTATATGCAAATCATTTCTTATCCTTTTCTTATAACTATTACTGCAATCTATTCTTCTCAGAACTTTGTTAACATATCTTTTATGCGCCTTATTCATTTATATCACCTTCTATACCAAGAATTTTATTAGTTATAAAAACAAAGTTATTCCATTCTTTTAGATAATTATTAATCTGATTTATCCCCTTATCAGTTATCTTATAATATTTTCTTGTAATTTTTCTTTTCCCTTCCTCGTGGAACATATAACTCTCTATGAAATCACTATCTTCAAGCCTATATAATACAGGATATAGAGAACCTTCTTTCAATGAATAGAATCCATTGCTGTTTTGTTCTAATTGCTGTATGATTTCATATCCATACATTTCCTTTTTGCTTATCAAGCTTAAGATAATAATTTCTAAAGTTCCTTTCTTAAGTTGTTTTTTTATTCTCTCCAAATCTTTCATCCCTTTAAAACTAAGTATTTAGTATTACTAAGTATATGTTAATACAAATCATATATTGTGTCAAGAAAATATTTAGCAAAAAAAGAGTATACCAGACCTATCTGATACACTCTTATCCACTCAATATAAATATCACTATTATTGATGACTCAACTTTCTGTATTCGTTTCTTCTTTTAGATAATCCTTTCCAAAAGTATATATTTTTTCGGTAATAGTAAAATCTTCATCTGCTATTTTTTCTAATGTTGATATCCCTTTACCTTGTTCAAATGTTGTTCTGGCTTTCTTAAAATAATATTCGTCATTATCCTCAGTTATTACTGTTTCCGTTATGACAGTAGTATCAGTGACATCAATTATTGCCGTTTTGGCTTTTGCACCATAATACCATTCATGTTCCCATGCATTACCCACTTCAATAGGTGTTTTCAACAAATAGAATTCTCGGTTGTCAAGATAAACAGGTGAACCTTTGTGGCTTAATTTTATTCCATCATCAGTTATTTGAAAATCTTTTGTGAATGTAGGATCTTGACCACTCTCTCCATCACTAAGATCATCTTCTTCACCTTCAATAATGATATGCTTAACACCATCTTCTGTGTAACATTTGGTTATTGTTTCATTTCTACCATAATCCAATGTTCCGTTATATATCCAACCAAATCCTATTTCATCTGGAAAAATTTTATCTAAAGTAATTTTATCATCTACTATATCATCTTCTATAACTTTTTCATCATTATCCTCATTAACAACAATACTTTTACTTGATTCATTTGATTTGTATACATTTACATCTAATTTATCTTTCTTATTAGATGGACTGCATCCTGAAATTAATACTGCGAATATTACTAAAAACATAATTATCTTTCTCATTAATGTTTCTCCTCACTTTTGCTAATTATAATTGTCTCAATGAGTATATCATGAAAATGTTTAGAAATTATTACTATATAATTAATAATAATTAAATTAACTCAAATATATCATTAATACTAACCTCTAAATCTTCAAAGTGGTAAGACTTGAGTATATCACCTGGTTTATAAGAACAAAATTCCTCTATTTGAAATTTATCAAACCCATATACTAATACATCTTTTTTCTTAGGGTCAATCACCCAAAATTCTTTTACACCTGATAACATATAAGTATTCAATTTATCTACCATATCTCTAGATCTTGTACTTGGTGATAAAATCTCTACTACAAGTGTAGGTGTTCCCATATAACGTCCTCTTTCGTTAACTGTGTCTTCTGTATCACAAGCAATCAACAAATCAGGCTGCATGACATCTGGTTCCTTGAAATCAATTTTATTGAAATGTACATCAAATGGTGCATAGAATACTTTACACTTCTTACCTTTCAGGAAACCTCTTAATATAACATAAAGATTACCTGATATTTCTTGATGAAATGTACTGGGAGAACCTAAAATGATGATCTCTCCATTAATAAACTCCATTCTCAATTCACTTTTCTCATATATCTCCATAAATTCTTCATATGATACCTTTTTACCTCCATATTGATAGTCCACTGCTTCTTCCCTTACTGTATAATATCGTTCGATATCAGTAATGTATGGAGTTAGTCTTGCTGCTTTTTTTCCATTTTTGGTTATGACAATTTCATTGTCATCAATTGCATAATCCAAGTATTTCCCTAGATTATTCTTTAGTTCTGTCGCTGTAATTGTTTTCTTTAGATTATTATATTCCATCATCATCACCTCGTACAATAATTATATATCATCATACGATTATTGTCAACATTAAAATATATCGTACGATTAATAGTACGTTTATATATAATCTAAAAAAACGAAAACCATATATGATTGCTTAGCTATTAATAATGCTAAGCAAACAATATATGGTTTATATAATCACATTGTTACACTGTAACTACTTCATCATATTCTACACCAAATGTATCTACAGTAACTTTTTTTATTATTTGTGGTTCATAAGGTTTATCTTGATAATCTCTATCAACACTTACTATTTTATCAGCCTCTTCTATACCAGAAACCACTTTACCGAATGCTGCATATTGACCATCTAAATGTGGTGCATCTGCAACCATTAGGAAAAATTGTGAACCAGCTGAATTAGGATTAGCTGATCTAGCCATAGATATTACACCTTTTGTATGTTTTAGATCATTAGTGAATCTATTCATGTTGAATTCGCCTTTTATTGAATATCCTGGGCCACCCATTCCAGTACCTTCTGGACATCCACCTTGAATCATGAAACCAGGGATTACTCTATGAAAAGTAAGTCCATCATAAAATCCTTTTTTAACTAATGAAATAAAGTTATTAACTGTGTTTGGTGCTATATTAGGATATAATTCTATTTCAATCTTATTACCATTTTCAATTTCCATTGTAACTATAGGGTTTTTATTCTCCATTATTATCACCTTTCGTAAATATATTGATATCATTTTTATTGTTTCCATTATATTGTAATCTATAATGAAGAATTCTTCAATAATTTTCTATATACCCTATTTTGATATTATAGTTCCCTTATCTCCCATAACTGCTTCTTTCAATTCTTCAGGACATGTAATTATAGCTTTTTTTCCACCATTCTCAAGGAAATTTATACAAGCATTAATCTTAGGAAGCATACTTCCTGGAGCGAAATGTCCTTCATTTCGTAGATTCTTTATTTTGTCCATACCCACATCATGAAGCTTTTCTTCATTCTCTTTACCAAAATTAATGCATACATTAGGTACTGCAGTAGATATAATAAATAAATCGGCATTCAGTTCACCAGCTAATAAACTTGATGCATTATCTTTATCTATTACAGCATTAACACCTATCAAATTATCTTCTTCATCTCTTATAACAGGTATTCCGCCGCCACCTACAGCTATAACTGTAACACCTTTTTCTATCAACAATTCTATTGAATCTTGTTCAATAATATTTATTGGCATAGGTGATGGCACAACTCTTCTGTATCCTCTTCCTGAATCATTTATCAATATCCAATTAGGATGCTCTTCTTTTATTTTGTCTATCTTGTCTTCACTATAGAATGAACCAATTGGTTTAGAAGGGTTTGAAAAAGCTTTGTCATTTTTATCAACCTCAACTTGGCTTACGACAGTAGTAGCCTTTTTCTTCATTCCTCTTTTATGAAATTCATTCTGTAATGCTTGTTGTATTTGATATCCTATGGCACCTTGTGTATCTGCATCACAGTTAACCAAAGGTACAAGATGCATATCATCAGTTTCATGAGCTATTTCTGAGCGTCTCATGATAAATCCAACTTGTGGACCATTCCCATGTGTTACAATTACTTCATATCCTTCTTCAATTACATCAACAATATGTTTCACTGTTTCACAGACCGCTATGTATTGATCGTCTACTGATTGCCTTTTATCTTTGATTAAAGAATTACCCCCAATAGCTATTACAGCCAACTTACCCATAACACCTTTCCTCCAATCAATTTTTAGATTGTTATTACACTTTTTGCTTCCATCATGGTTGATGAAATCTCCTCCATATTACTTATCCTGCCAACCATCATCTTATCTTTCAATTCATAGAAATTGATACATGTTCCACATGCCAACAATTCAACACCTGATTCACTTAATCCAGTAAGCACATCAAGAACTGTTGAACCTTTTGCTGTAAGTTTTACGCCAGCATTATAGAACAATATTGCTTCTGGTTTTTCATTTCTAGCCCAGATTTTCTTTAGAAAAGCCCCCATTAACTTTTCACCTAAAATTCTATCTCCATGACCAAATACATCATTATTAATAACTATAACTTTTTCCATTTTTATCACTCCTATTATTTTTATCATCATATTATAACATAAAGATGTTAAATCTATGAATATATTTTTATAATTATAGAAGTAATTTTGAAAAAACTCATATATAATGTATTTTTTGAATGAAGAAGCCTTATTTCAAAATTAAGAAATAAGACTTTTTTATAGGATATTTAATATGTAAATCAATTATACCACAATGTATGTAATTGACCATAATATTTTTTAAATAAAACTCAAAATACTTTGTTTAATTTAATAATTTGATATTTTTAATATATTATTGTAAATATTAAACAGTAAAACTTTAATTAATAATTGCAAAAGTTTAAATTCCCTATATGATAAAAAGAAGTAATACTATAAAACATTTCCATAGTATTACTCCCTTGATAATTATATATATTTACTTTTTTTCTAAGCAAAAGTATTCTGGCAGTCCACTATCAATTGATAAATCTTGAGATAAGGTTATTAAAGGAGCTATGTAATCAATAGCATCACTCTTGACATTATTCTTTTCTTCATTAATCCATTCAGCAGGAAAATGTTTTATATTATTTGCTACTGATGATGCATCAACCCTAAAAGTCTGCATTTTATATGGATTATCCTGCAATCTCTCAATTCCAATCATAAAGCCTGTGTATCCCTCCACAGATTCTTGTACTGCCTCTTTGCCTAAAATAAACGCTTCTTCAATATCTCTATCAGATACACAATGCATGCTGCATCTTTGAGCTATATTAAGTTCAAAGGTCTTAATTCTTGTGGCAATACCTCTTTCAAGGATTAACTTTTTCAAATATTGCCCCACTCCTCCCAGCTGGGAGTGAGAAAACGCATCATGGTCTGTGGAATTAACACCAAAAAAATATTCTCCTGAACTATCCTTGATACCTTCTGAAACAATTATATAAACTGACTTTTGTTCTTTGTACTTTTCTTCAACCTCTTTTAGAAATTTTTCGGGTGAGAACTCTATTTCAGGTAAATATATAAAGTCTACAATGGCTTTTCCATTTATTTTTGCAAGAACACCACTCGCTGCTAACCAACCAGTATCTCTTCCCATTGTCTCTAAAATAAAAATGCCTTTATTGGAGTAAGCGTTAAAATCCAAATATGTCTCTAAGATTGTGGTTACAATGTACTTGACTGCACTACCATATCCAGGTGTATGATCTGTATGACATAAGTCATTGTCAATAGTCTTAGGTATACCTATTACTTGTTTGTTCAAGCCTCTTAACTTGGCATATTCGCTTAGTTTGCTAACAGTATCCATGGAATCATTTCCACCAATGTAAAACAGTGTATGTATATCATACTCATCCAGTATCTGAAATAATCGTAGATACTCTTCCTCTTGTTCATCGCAATCTTTTAATTTATACCTGCATGATCCAAGAAATGAAGAAGGTGTGTATTTAATACATTCTAATTGGTTAATGTCAAGATTAGTCAGATCAATAATTCTATTATCTAGAATTCCTTGAATACCATTGATCCCACCATATATTCTGTCATAATAATTGCTTTCTAGTATACCGTTAATTACCCCAATAGCACTGGCATTAATAACTGCTGTAGGTCCTCCTGACTGAGCAACTATAGCATTCTTCATACAATCTCTCCATTCATATGTAAATTCATTTTGTCATTACATATCTTCAATTAATTCTATCACAGAATCAATTATACATGCTAGTATTAAATTACAAGATACAGCTCCTGCATCTAATACACCTCTTGATCTTTCACCCAATCTACTGGCTCTACCTACTTTTGCTACAAGGTCCTTTGTTGAATCTTTTCCTTTTTCTGCTGCTGTCTTCATGGCTTGTAATGCTTCCACAAAACTTTTTCCTTCACCAATTTCTTTGTCAAATTTCACTACTGCAGGAACTAAAGTATCCATCATGGTCTTGTCTCCAACCTTGGCATTACCTAATGATTGTAAACCTTTTAAAGCTGCGTTTAACATTTTACCGAAAACATCTTTATCGATTTCTTCTTTATCACTGATGACCTTTGACATTTCTACAAAGAATGTACCATATAGAGGTCCCATGGAACCTCCAATCTCCATCATTAGTACGAGACCCAATGTCTTGAGAGCTTCTGCTAGATTGACTTCTTTGTCAGCCAATCTGGTTTTGCATATAGAAAAACCTTTGTTCATATTTATACCATGATCACCATCACCAATTGCTCCATCAATCTCACTTAGATATTCTGTATTATTGATTATTGTTTCAATTAAGTTGTCTACAATGATAGAACTGTTTTTATTTAATATATAAGCCATTTTTTCCACTCCTTATAAAATTCATGATTATCAATCATTTAGAGCCAAATTGTGTAAGTCCCATTGTGTCTACTTCAACGTCTATAAGTTCTTTTAACTCATCATCCAGTTTTGTCAATGTCAATGTAACTCCCATCATATCAAGTGAAGTAAAATAATTACCCACATAGGATTTATGGACTTTGATTCCTTTTTCTGTTAATATTTCTTCTACCTTATTATATAAAATATATAATTCCATAACTGAAGTGGCACCAAGTCCAGATACTAAAGCCACTACTTCATCACCTTCTACAAAAGGATAATCAGGCAATATTATATCAAGCATAGATTCAGCCATTTCATCTGCTGTTTTCAGTTCACTTACTTTTATTCCTGGTTCTCCATGATGACCTATACCGACTTCCATAGTACCTTCCTCTATGGTGAAGTTAGGCTTACCTACAGCAGGTATTGTACAAGGTGAAAGTCCAATTCCTACACTTCTAGTATTATCTATTGCTCTTTGAGATACTTCAATAACCTCATCAAGACTACCACCTTGAGCCGCTTTTGCTCCTCCTACTTTCCACATGATAATCTCACCGGCAACACCTCGTCTTTTTTCTCTTTCAGTCTTAGGTGCGGAAGCAACATCGTCATTAGCTACAACTGTTTTTACTTCAATGCCCTCCATTTTTGCCATTTCCAACGCCATTTTTACATTCATGTTATCTCCAGCGTAATTTCCATATAAACATGCTACTCCATTGCCTGAATTCGCCGCTTTAAATGAATCATAGAATGCCTTTGCGGTAGGTGAAGAAAATATCTCACCGATAGCAACTGCATCTATCATATTTTTGCCAATGTATCCAATAAAAGCTGGTTTATGACCTGAGCCTCCACCTGTTACAACACCCACTTTTCCTTCTATTGGAGCATTCTTATACTTCAGTACTCTTGAATTATCAGTTTTATCGACTATATCACAATGTGTCTTGACAAAACCTTTTAACATGTCTTCTACAACTTCATTTGGATTATTAATAATTCTTTGCATATACATTTTCCTTTCTATATATGTATGATTCATTGAATACATAATTTTATCGTGATAATTATCAACTACAACTTTTCTGGAATTCCTTCTCATATTCGCTTATTCTTTCAACCTTTGGTAGAGAACCACCATATTGGAATTCAGAATCAAGCCAGATAGATACTAACTGTTTAGCCAATTCTGCACCAATGACTCTAGCTCCCATTGCCATAATCTGAGCATTATTACTTTTTCTTGCTCTTTCAGCAGAGTACGGGTCATGGCATACAGCAGCTCTTATACCTGGTACCTTATTAGCAGTTATTGCCATACCAATACCTGTACCACAAATCAATATCCCTCTTTGGAATTTTCCATCTTTTACTGCCTTAGCAACTTTTACTGCCATGTCAGGATATAGTACAGGCTCATTATCATATACTCCATAATCTTCAACTTCTTGACCAATCTCTATTAAATATGCTTTTATCTTTTCTTTCAGCTCATATGCAGCTTCGTCACATCCGATTACAATAGACATAATATCCCTCCCTATGTAAATTGGTATTGATTAGACCTCTAATCCTAATATCTTCTTTTATGTCATTAAAATCACTTTTAGAGAATTATCTCCCTTTTCTGCTATTTCAAAAGCCTTTTTCCATTCTTCTAATGGTAATTTATGAGTTACAACACCTTCTGTAGGTAACTTACCATTACCAATCCATTCAATAACAGGCTCGTAGCAATATGGGCTAAGGTGAGCACCAAAAAGGTTCAGTTCTTTTCTGTCACTTATGATACTCCAATCAGCAGTCGCCAAGTCTTTGAATACGCTGAATTCAACGAATGTACCCATTTTTCTTATGGCTTCCAAGCCTTGTTGTACGCTCTTTGGATGTCCAGTTGCTTCTATATAGACATCACATCCATAACCTTCTGTAAGTTCCATTATCTTTTCAATTACATCCTCTTTGGCTGGATTCATTACCATGTCTGCACCGAATTTTTTAGCTAGCTCTAAACGGTCATCTTTCAGGTCTAGTACAATCAATAATTTTGGGTTCTTTTGTTTTATAGCTCCTACCATACCAAGTCCAAGTGTTCCAGAACCTGATAGTACTACTACATCTTCATTTCCTATATTTCCTCTATCAACACAATGTTTTGAACAAGCATATGGTTCAATCAATATAGCTTTTTCTATTGGCAGGTCTTTTGGAACATGATAATTCAATGATTCCTTAGGAAACTTCATATATTCTGCCATACCACCATTAACGTTGTTTTGGAATCCATATACATCATGCTTTTGACACATCCAATGTCTTCCTGTCTTACAGAATTTGCATTCCCAGCAAGGAACGATTTGTTCAGATATAACCCTGTCACCTAATTTGAAATCACCTTTTACATTAGGTCCCATTTCTACGATGGTACCAATAAATTCATGACCAGGAATCATAGGTGCTTTTATATATGCTGGATTTCCTTCTCCACCCCAGAAACTAGGCGCTCCACGATATGCTTTTATATCTCCTGCACAAACACCACAAGCTTCTAATTTAATAACAATTTCTCCTTCTCCTGCTCTTGGAACATCAACCTCTTCCAAGCGATAGTCCATTGGTGCGTAAGCTACTAATGCTTTCATCTTTTCTGGTAAATTTGACATAAATAATCCTCCTTTAATTTATTTATGGGTTTATTCTTTCTCCTGACTTAATATCAAATAAATGCGTTTTTTCTGCATTGACTTCCAATTTGATGATGTCACCTTGCTTATATCGTATTTCTTCTGTGGTAATAAGGGTAAGGAATTCTTGTCCTACTCTTATGCTTATACGTCTTTCTTCTCCTAGATTCTCAAATACCGCTACCTTCACTTTTGAACCTTTGCTAGCTTCGTTTCCAATCAGCAAGTCTGTAGGTCTTACCCCTAATTTTACCGTCATACCTTCCTTCACAATGGATTGGTATCTCTTGGGAACCCCGATTCTTACATCACTTCCCTTAAAATCGAAGAATAACTCATTGTCCTGTTTTGTTATATCTACTGTCATAAGATTCATAGGAGGCTCTCCAATAAAACCAGCTACGAATTCATTTACAGGATTATCATATACTTCCAATGGTGACCCGAATTGTTGTAATTTACCGTCTTTCATGATAGCTATTCTATCCGCAAGGGACATTGCCTCCAGCTGGTCATGGGTAACAATTATAGTTGTACATTTTATTTCTTTGTGTAGCCTTTTTATTTCTGTCCTTAGAACCTGTCTCATCTTTCCATCCAAGTGGGATAAGGGTTCATCCAGTAATAATAGTTTTGGTTTTCTCACTATAGCTCTTGCAATGTTGACACGTTGTTTTTGTCCGCCGCTAAGACCAACTGGTCTGCTGTCCAACAAGTCATCTACTTTTAATATAGGAGCTATTCTCATTATTTCTTTATGTATATCTTCTTCATTTACTTTTTTAGCTCTTAGATTAAAAGCGATGTTGTCATATACATTAAGTGGTGGATACAAAGCATAATCTTCAAAGGCTAGACCAATATGTCTTTCTTTCGGATGTAAATCATTGACTTTGGTCTCTCCAATAAAAATATCACCACTAGTAATATCTTCAAGTCCCGCAATCATACGTAAAGTTGTTGTTTTTCCGCACCCTGAAGGACCAAGTATACCAATAAACTCACCGTCTTTACATTCTAGGCTATAATCATTAACCGCATAATCATTCTGTTTCTTATTCTTTTTCTTGTTATTGTCATATCTTTTATAAACATTCTTCAATATCAGCTTTGCCATTATGCCATCCCCTTTATCAGCCTCTCTTGATTATTTCTAATGATAAATGTTTTATCTTCACTATCAAAAAACAGGGCATTCTTCATATCTATTTTTATGTAAATTTCCGAATCCAATTTAGCTTGCAGATTATTAGGCGCAATCAATCTTATTAGTTCATCATTTACGTTAACTATCAAAACGGATTTATTGCCTATAGGTTCTAGACTATATACTATACCCTTGATATAATCATCATCTTCCTTACCTAAACTATAGCTGATGTTAGTTCCTCTTATGCCTAAGTCAACAATCTCTTTATCATGTTTAGCAAGTGTACCTATGACTTCATCTTCTAGTTGGAATAATCTATCTTGTCCCAGCATATTGACTTTCAGCTTTCCATTATCATTGACTAGATCAACATTGAATATATTTATCTCTGGTTCTCCAATCAATCTTGCAACAAATTCATTAGCAGGAGTATAATAGACCTCATCTGCTGTTCCAACTTGTTCAATGGCACCATTGTTAATTATTCCTATTCTGTCTCCAAGACTTAATGCTTCAAGATAATCGTGAGTTACGTAGATGGTTGTAGTATTAAAACTTGACTGCATTTCTTTCAGTTCAGCTCTCATAAAATGTCTAAGCTTAGCATCAAGATGTGCCAATGGTTCATCCATCAAGAATACATTAGGTTCTCTAACCAGACATCTCCCAAGAGCAACACGCTGTCTTTGACCGTTACTCAGCTGACTTGGCAGTCTATCCATGAGATGATCTATTTTCATCATGGAAGCAACCCTGTAGACTTCTTTTTTTATAAACTCCTCATCCTTCTTATATAGAGGACTTCTCATAGGTGATGCTATGTTATCATAGACAGATATATGAGGGTACAGTGCATAATTCTCAAATACCATGGAAACATTTCTTTTGGCTGGTTCAATAAGATTAACAATCTCTTTATCTATTTTCACTAATCCTTCATTAGGAAATTCAATTCCTGCTATTGTTTTCAAGATGGTGGTTTTTCCTGCACCTGCCGGACCAAATAAGACAAAGAATTCTTTATCTTTAACTTCTAGACTGATATTATTAAGTGCAGTAACTTTATTAAACTTTTTTGTTATATTATCTAATTCAATATGAGCCATGAATTCATCTCCTTATCCTTTTACCGCTCCAAAACTTAAACCTCTTACTAAGTGTTTTTGAATGATTAAGGCTAATATGACCTCAGGCAATGCTGCTATTGTTGATGCTACTGCCATTTGTCCATAATGTACTGTATCTGAAGCAATATATTTTAATGAAGCTACTGTAACTGTTTCGATTTTGAAACCATTCAATAATAGTGGGAATGTAAAGCTATTCCAAGCAAAAATGAATGATAGTAGTGCAGATGCCACGAGTCCAGGTTTTATCAATGGCAATAGTATCTTCCAGAAGACATGGTACCATGAGTAACCATCAAGTTGTGCCGCCTGCTCCACTTCTACTGAGATATCTTCAAAATAACCTCTCAGCACCCATATCAATAAAGGTAATGTTATCAATTGATATACCCATATCAAGCCAAAATAAGTATCATAAATACCTAATTGCTGATATATCATGAATAATGGTAGGATAACTAATATCTCAGGAGCAAATCTAAAAGATAATATTGTAAAAGCCAAGTCTTCTTTTCTCTTGAAGTTATAACGTGCAAGGGCATACGCTGCTGGAACACCTACGATTACTGATATAATAACCGCACCACTACTTACTATGATATTATCCAAGAATGCCTTGAAATAATTGGTTTTCAATAATACTTCTACATAGTTGTCAAGAGTAGGTTTGAAGAAAAAAGTGGTAGTATACATTTCTGTATCACTTTTAAAAGTAATTATAATCATCCATAATAGTGGAAACAATGCAAATATTGCATAAATTGCTAATAAAGTATTTCTTCCTATCTTACCTAAAATACGCATTCTATGTCTATCCATTCTAATCCTCCTCTAGTTACCACTTGCATTTTTCTGAACCTTGAGCCATTTACCAACCAACTTTTTACTGATAACATATATAATGATCCATAGGAACAATACATACGGCAACGACTTACCAAGTTTCAAGAAAGCAAATCCTGTGTTATATCCAGTTATGGATAGGTTCATGAGAGTATCTCCTGGTCCACCTTTTGTTAACGCAAATATAATAGAAAATTCCTGTAAAGAAGCCATTAACCTAAAAATAAGAGCTATGTACATATAGGGTTTGAGCATAGGCAGTGTTAATGTCTTAAAAGTGAACCATGCTGAACCACCATCTATTTTTGCTGATTCAAAAGGTGATTTTGGTAGAGATTGAATACCTGCCAGAATCAATATGATAACAAAAGGTGCATACACCCAGATATCTATAACCGTAGCTGTGAACATTGCTGTTTTTGCTGATGAAGCCCAAGGGAAATTGTATATCCCAAATATATTTAAGAATTTTTCTAGAATACCAACAGATGTGTTGGTCATTAATTGCCATATCAATGTAGCTATTACAGGAGCAATCATTAACGGGAATATCAATACTACCTTCAATATTTTTGTAAAACGACTTGCTCTACTTAATAACAACGCTATCCCTAGACCTAATAACATTTCTGAACCTGTTGTAAATAATGCATATTTTCCAGTAACTAATACCGCATGCCAAAAATCTCTGTTAAGAAACATATCCGACCAGTTTTTGAACCCGACAAACTTGAATGTAGGACTTCTGAAAGAAAAATTGGTTAAAGAATAATATATAGCAATACCAAAGGGATATAGTATTCCTATAGTAATTAATAATGCTGGTAGCATAATTAGATAAGGTCTAGCTTTAACTAGAAATGGAATTTTCGTGTAATGATTGATATCGACAATTGTTTTGTTTTGTGTACTCATTTTCAGTCCCCCTGTTTAATACAAGGAGGATTGATATCCTCCTTGATTAGTAATGATAGACTATTCTACTTCGATGTCTTCTACTGTTTTATTTATTTTCTTTTGTAACGCATCCATACCCTCTTGTGTTGAACCAAATTTACCTGCTACAATTTCCTGTAATGTAGCTGCCCATTCAGTTGTAGTTTCGAAGAAATGAGGTTGTGGTGTAAATTGAATAGTTGTACCATCTATAGTTTCTTTAAATACTTCTGCATATCCATCTGCTTTTTTAATTACTTCAACAAAATCAGGATGTTCAAATACTGATTGACGTGCTGGATTAACTACTTTTGCATTCACTGATGCCCATAAAGAATATTCTTTTCCAGTGAAATATTGTAAGAACAACCACGCTGCCTGTTTATGTTTTGATTCTTTATTCATAGCTAATGCCCAAGTCCATAGATTAGAATTAACTTCTGTTTTTCCTTCTGGCAATGGTGCACTAACCCATGAAATGTTTCCAGCTTCTTTTGAAGCTCCTTCTGGATTTTGGAAATAACTAACAACATCTGCATCAAATAACATAGCCGCTTTTCCTGCCCCTAGATCCGCTGATGCTTGATACCATGTATAACTTGACCATGAAGGAGAGCCCCCAGCCCTAATTAATTTAGCCCACATATCTGTCATCTCAACAGCTTCCTTAGAGTTAACCATTGAAACTAGTTTTCCGTCTTTTATTTCAAAATCTTTTGCTCCATAGTTGACAAATGTGGACATATAACCTGGATGAATGGTCGCCCAGTTTCTTGAACCACGAAGAGCTAATCCATATGTTCCTTTACCATCAAATTCATTTAACTTAGTTGTTACATCAAGAAGCTCTTCCATAGTTTTAGGTGGTTTTAATCCATTCTCTTCAAATATTCTTTTGTTATATGCTAAAGTGTAAGCTTCAAATCCCATAGGAAGTGCCCATTGAGGACCTGTTCCTGTCTTATGCCCAGGTACTAAATCCCATCTTAATGCTCCGAGTATTCCTGAATAGAAATCATCGATATTATAATCACTTGCTGTCATATTAGGGTCATCAATAAATTCACTTAGATCTTGTATATATCCTGGAGGCGCATATTCCCATATCTGGTATGCACCAGTCATAAATATATCAGGATCTCCTGAACGACTGTTCAATGACGTTGTTACCTTATCAAAATAATTTTCTTCTGGAGTAATAGAGTAGTCTACTTTGATTCCTGTCTTCTCCTCAAAATCAGGAATCTTCTTAATAACTGCTTCTGCATAAGGATGTTGATTAAAAAGAATTTTTATTTCTTCTCCTTTAGCCATGTCCCAGCTAAATCCAGTTTTCTTTGCTTCTTCTTTAACTTTTTTAGTTGAATCATCGGATTGATTTGGTGTACTGATTGAATTTTTACCACCGCAAGCTGTTAAAGAAAATAAGAAAACCAAGATTAATCCAAAACTAAGTGATCTTTTCCAAATACTTTTAATCATACCTCTTCCTCCTTAATAATGTATATTTCAGCTTAATATAATACTTCTTCTGTAGCAGAATCACCTTAAGCAGCAACTAACTGCCCCCTTCCTTAATTTTTCTATTCAATAGTAAAGAAGTATCATGAAGCTAGAAATCCTCTTACAACTATCTTTCCTCATTCATTTGGTTATATCCATCATAATCGTCTCAAGAATTATGGTTATTATTATGGTTTTTTCTACTGTTTTCCAATGTTTTTTGTTTATATTTCACATTATACAGGTTAATTTTATAATTTAAAATGAATAATCTTTCTATTTTCTACAATATTTTTTGATATATTTTTAACATTTTCACAACATATCGTATTTTTTTGCACCATAAAAAAAACTACTAAATTATTTTTATAAAATAGTAAAATAATTTAGTAGTGCATAAAATTTTTATTACATATTTAATTTTCTATAATCTTTACATGTCATTCCTGTAATATCCTTGAAAACCTTACTATAATAATAAGGATTATCAAATCCAACTTTTTCTGCTACTTCATAGATTTTATAATTAGAATCAAGTAAGAATTTTTTTGATTTTTCTATACGCATGTTAGTAAGGAAACTACTGTAATTGATTCCTGTCTCTTGTTTGAAGAGTAGGCTCAAATAACTTTTGCTGATCTGAACGTAATTGGCAACTTCCGATAATGCTATATCTTTATCATAATTATCTTTGATATATTCGATTACTTTTGAAATAATATAAGAATATTTATTTGATTTATTAGTTACATTGAACTTAGTTATCTCATGATAAATATCAACAACATATTTTTTCACCATTTCAAAACTATATAGTTGTTCAAAATTATCATAATTGAATTTGTTCTCATTAAGGGATTTATCTCTATTCATATTCAATTCTTTTGATATGAATTTTGCCTGGCTTAAAAAATCAATAAATATATCTTTAACAAAATGGATATTCTTATATCTATATAATTCCTCAAAAATATTATATATATATCTATCTAACTCTTTTATACTAAAAGTCTTAATATGTTTTTTTAGAATCTTAGAATCTATTACAGGGCATTTATCGTGATTAATATTCATTTCCTTGTTATATAGCACAATATCCTGTGAATCATCAAAAAAAGAATATTGTAATGCAATAGTTGTCTGTTCATATAATGCAGGAAGATTACTCATATCATCATCTATTTCACTTATACCTATATTCAGACAAACATCCAGAAATTGCTGAACTGACTTTTTCATCTTCTTTATTAGATAAATAATCCTCTCTTTTGATTCAACATCATCTTTATTACAATCCAAGTTAAATAGATAGGTTATACCATTGTCCTTAACAAAATGAAAGAATGGTATTTTACTTTCTAGAAAAGTATTACTTGAAACTGTAATAACCGTTTTCAACAAATCCTTTATATCCATATATCTAGAAGCTAATACTTCATCAATATAAATTTCTGTAGTAACTACGGCAAAGGATTGTAAACCAAGGGTTATGTTACTGTTTCTTAATAATGATTTTATCTCTGCTTTTGAATCAGATTTTCCAGTTAATATCTTTTCCAAATTTCTTTCATCATATGTATAACCTGCAGTCTTATCAACCTTTTTCTTAACTGCACTTTTTCTTTCATCAATGTTCAATTCGTCATTGAACTTATTTAATATATTCAATAAATTATTAGGTGATAAATTAGATTTCAAAATATATTCAGAGGCGCCTAGAGAAATGGCTTCTTTTGCATAACTAAAATCATCATAATGAGTGAGTATGACAGCTTTTAATGATGGTTTTTTATCTTTTAGAATTTGTATAAGCTCCAATCCATTAATTATAGGCATTTGAATATCTGTCAAAAGAATATCTGGATCAAATTTATCAAAGAGTTCTATTGCTTCTTTTCCGTTTTTAGCTTCTCCTACGATAATATAACCATTTTCTTCCCAATTAATGGTTGTCCTAAGTCCAACCCTAACCAAAAATTCGTCATCTGCAATTAGTATTTTTTTCATATCTCACCCCAAACTATAATTTTAATGAAATTATATGCTATAATATGATATAATTATAGCATATTTGACATAAACTGCAATCCAAAAATGTTTCCACACAGTAAAAATATCCAATTAATCGTCTCAATCCGTTTTTCATATGTTAGTTTTTACATTACAACTATATAAACCAAATTATATGAAAGAGGTATCTTAATGAAAAAAGTAACTATTAGAAGTAAATTATTTTTATCAATATGTTTACTGACTACCTTGTCATTGATATGTATCAGTTATGTAGTATATGTACTTTTTTTCCAAACCCTTAAAACCAACGAAATACAATATTCCATTCAATCATCAAATGAAACTAAACATAATATTGAATTATTCCTGAAATTGGTAACAAATACTTCTACTCTTTTGTCATCTAATGAAGAAATATTAAATGAATTAAAGAGGGATATATCGCCTAATGACACGGAAAAAGCCATGATAGAAAATGAAGTCAATACTATGTTGAAAAATATTATTAGTGTAAATGAATTCATAAAAGGTATATATATAATAGGACATGATAGTCAGTTCTTCACAAGCGATTGGGCTATCCGTGAAAATCAGTTAAGAGAGAAATATGATTCCATGCTTAATAAGGATATGTCCTTAGAAGAATTCTATACAAGTATTCACCCAAATACTTACCACCTATTTTCAGAATTATATGTTATCTCTTATGTAAAACCAGTATTTCAATTTCCTTCAGGGGAAAATCTAGGAACAATAATAATTGATATCAACTATAATTATCTTGAAGAAATATTTACCATGTCATCAATTGAAAACAGCGAAAAAGTAATTGTCATAAACAGCAAAGGTGAAACCATTTTCACTTTTCCCTATAATGTGAGATTGGATAATGTAATTGAAGAGAATCCCCAACTCCTAACCCTTGAAAAAACAAAATTGAATACTAAGGTTTTCGGAAAAGAAAGTATCATAGTTTCACAAATAATTGATAATAGTGATTGGAAAATAATTACTATCAGAGCAACAGATAAAATACATAAAAATACTAATTATCTGGGTTCTATGGCTATTACCATATTTCTTGTTGTAATCGTTATTTCATTAATTGCTTCTTTTTTAGTATCTAATGCACTGACTAAGCCTATTAAGAAACTAATAACAAAGATAAAGTTAGTTGAACAAGGAAATCTTAACGTACGGATTACAGTAAGAAGTAATGATGAGTTAGGACAATTAAGTACTTCTTTTAATAATATGATAATTAAGATCAACGAATTGATTAAAAAGATATTAGACCAGCAGAAGAAAAAGGCTGATATGGAATTCAAGATCTTGCAAGCTCAAATAAACCCACATTTTCTTTATAATACATTGGATTCCATCAAGTGGCTTGCCATATTACAGAATGTGGATAATATAAGCGACATGGTTACTGCTATAATCAATCTTCTGAAATACAATATTTCCAAAGAAGATGTATCAGTTAAGTTATCTGAAGAAATAAATAGTATCAAAAATTATATTACCGTACAAAATTATAGATACGGCAATATTTTCAAAGTAATCTATTCTTTTGAAGAAAATACCTTGGATTGTATAGTTTTACGTTTTATTCTTCAACCAATTGTTGAAAATGCTATCTTTCATGGTTTTGAAAATCTGGATGATAATGGTATTATTGAGATTAAGGCTTTTATAAGAGATAATAACCTTGTTATTGAAGTTACTGATAATGGTACTGGAATGGATGAAAAGACCTTGGATAATATTAAAAATGATAAGCATCTCAGAAAAAAATTTAGTGGTATAGGAATACAGAACATCCAAGAAAGGATACAACTATATTTTGGTAATGAATATGGATTATCCTATAGCAGTCAAGTTGGCAAGGGTACCAAAGTTACTTTAACTCTTCCTTATCAATTTTCTGATAATTAAATATTGAATGTAGAAAACCTTGTAGTATCTAATCTTATCAGATCATCCTATAATAAAATGATGCTGGTATACTACAAGGTTTTCTACTATTGATTTTCCATATATAATTGGCTTCCTACCTATTTTCTTTAACAATTTTCAACTGGTTAATCAATTCAGGTATAACTTTGTGGACATCACCAACTATTCCTAAATCGGCTACCTCGAATATTGGTGCCTCCGAGTCTTTATTTATTGCAATAATGAAATCTGATTCTTCCATACCTGCCAGATGCTGAATAGCTCCAGATATACCACATGCAAAATATAAACCTGGTCTAACAGTTTTACCTGTTTGACCTACTTGATGGTCTTTATTAATCCAACCAGCATCAACAACCGCTCTAGATGCAGATACCTGTCCTTTCAATTCTTTGGCTAATTCCTTTAATATGGTGAAGTTGTCAGCTTTGCCGATTCCTCTTCCGCCGGATACAAGCACATTGGCATCTTCAATATTGATTTTTTCTTTTTCTTCTTTTACTACTTCAAGAATTTTATAGGTCATGTCAGATTCGTTGATGTCAATCTTGTATTGTTCTACTTCTCCTGCTCTTGAAGTATCTTTTTCCAACTTTTGCATAACCCCTGGTCTGACTGTTGACATCTGGGGTCTATAATTAGGACATATGATTGTTGCTAATATATTACCGCCAAAAGCAGGTCTTGTCATAAGAAGATTATTATTTTCTTCATCAATCTCTAGTGATGTGCAATCTGCTGTAAGTCCTGTATGTATTCTTGCTGAAATTCTTGGTGCAAGATCCCTTCCTATTGCTGTTGCACCAAATAATACAATCTCAGGTTTTCTATCATTTATAATTGTACTCATAGCTTTTGTATAAGGTTCTGTCATATATACTTCAAAAATCTTATCATCTGCATAGATAACTTTATCTGCTCCATAATAGATTAGTTCTTTTGTTTTGTCCATCATATCGTATCCAATTAATACCGCAGTCATCTTTTCACCTAGATTATCTGCTAGTTCTCTTCCTTTACCAAGAAGCTCTAGAGAGACTTTGCTTATCATGCCTTCTCTTTGTTCTACAAATACTACTACACCTTTATATTCATTAATATTCATCCTTATACCTCCTTTCCCCGTTGGTTATATAATGTATTTTTCTTGTAGTTTCTTAACAATTATGCTAGCCGCTTCTTCATTATCTACTTCAAATACTTTTCCTGCAGTTTTAGCACCTTTTGTAAATGATTTTTTTACTTTGGTAGGTGAACCCTTAAGTCCGATAGTAGATCGGTCATCTATATCTAAATCATCTAATTTCCATACTTTTATTTCTTTTTCTCTATATGAATCAATTATTCCTCTAACCGACATATATCTTGGTTTATTCATTTCACTTAGAGTAGTAATCAAACATGGCATTTTGACTTCTATGATATGGTATCCATCTTCAAAAGCTCTTTTGAGTATTAGTTTGTCATCTTTCTTCATAAGATTCTCAACATAACTTACATGAGGTATCTTGAGATGTTCAGCAATCTGAGGTCCAACTTGAGCTGTATCCCCATCAATAGCTTGACGTCCTGCAATTATTAAATCATAGTCAAGCTTCTCTAATGCTTTTGAAATAGTAGTTGATGTTGCCCAGGTATCAGCACCTGCAAAGGCTCTATCGCTTAATAATATTCCTTCATCTGCTCCCATTGCCAAAGCTTCTCTAAGAGCATTTTTAGCCTGTGGAGGTCCCATTGTTATTACTGTTACAACACCACCGTATTTGTCTTTTAATGTTAGAGCTGCTTCTAGTCCTCTTTTATCGTCAGGGTTGATAATACTTGGTATACCATCTCTTATGAGTGTTCCTGTTTCTGGATTGAGCTTAACTTCTGTTGTGTCAGGAACCTGTTTTATACAAACAACTATATTCATTATCTGACCTCCTTATTTTAGCAAACCAGTTGCTATTACCATTTTCTGAACTTCGGAAGTTCCTTCGTATATTTCTGTTATCTTAGCATCTCTCATCATTCTTTCAACTGGATATTCCCTTGTATAACCATAACCACCATGAAGCTGTACAGCTTTTGTAGTGACTTCCATTGCTGTTTCTGCCGCAAACAGTTTAGCCATAGCTGCATGAGAGCTATAAGGTTCATCATTATCTTTGGCTCTTGCCGCTCTATATACTAGCAATCTTGCAGCATCCACTTTTGTCTGCATATCTGCAATGGTAAATTGTGTATTCTGGAATTTTGATAGAGCTTTATTGAATTGTTTTCTCTCTTTTACGTATTTAATAGTTTCATCAAGAGCACCTTGAGCTATTCCAAGAGCTTGTGCAGCTATACCTATACGTCCACCATCAAGGGTTTTCATTGCAATACCAAAGCCTCTGTTCAATCTTCCTAGCAAGTTTTGTTTTGGAACTTTACAGTCCCTGAATATTAGTTCACAAGTTGCAGAACCTTTTATTCCCATTTTTGATTCTTTTTTACCAACACTGAATCCTTCATAATCTTTTTCTACGATAAAGGCTGAGATACCTCTTGTTCCTAGACTTTTGTCAGTCATTGCCATGATTATATAAATATCTGCATGTCCTGAGTTGGTAATAAATATTTTTGAACCGTTTAATATGTAATAATCATCTTCCAATCTTGCTGTGGTCTGTTGCGCTGAGGCATCTGTTCCTGCGTTAGGTTCAGTTAGTCCGAAGGCACCTAACAATTTGCCTTCTGCTAATGGTTTAAGATATTTTTCTTTTTGTTCTTTTGTACCAAATTGATATATAGGCCAAGCGCATAGGGAAGTATGAGCAGATACAATTACTCCTGTAGTTGCACAAGCTTTTGATAATTCTTCTACTGCCATAGCATAGGCTAGGTTGTCTCCTCCGCTTCCACCTACTTCTTTTGGGAATGGGATACCGAGCATCCCGTATCTTGCAAGTTTTTCTACTGTTTCTACTGGAAATCTTTCTTCTTCATCTACTTCACTTGCCAGAGGCTTTACTTCGTTTTCTGTAAATTCTCTGTACATTTTTTGCAGCATTTCATATTCGTTGGAAATAGAAAAATCCATGTAATGGTTCCTCCTTTTTGTTGATATTTGTAATTATTGATTCTATTATTAATTTTTATTTTGGGGGCATGACTGTTGCTATTCCTTCTAGTACAATTTTTTCTTTTTGATTAGTGCATATGGTTTTTAGTTTGATAATGTTCTTTTCTTCTTTTTTCTCTATTACTTCTACTTGTGCTTTTATAGTATCTCCAAATCTGACAGGAGCGGTAAATTTTAGTTCTTGACCTAGATATATTGTTCCTGGACCTGGCAGTTGCATTCCAAGTACTGCTGAAATTAGTCCTGCGGTAAGCATACCGTGGGCTATACGACCTTTGAACATGGATTTTTCTGCTTCAACCTGATTTATATGTGCGGGGTTCTGATCTCCTGTTATACCTGCATATAGGTATACGTCAGATTCGGTGATTGTCTTTTGAAATGAAGCTGTATCTCCAATGTTTAGGTTGGATATTGTTTTTCCTTTCATTATTTACCTCCTTGTGGGATTTTTTTAACAAAGTTATTACAGTTTAATATTATCTTTATATTCTTAACTATATGATAAATCGTATAAGGGAAAAAAGCATCTAGTTAGGTGTTATTTTATGGATAGTTAAGGTTTTTTTGTTATAGCTTTATTAATTGAATCAAATTTGGTTGGAGACTATTTATTTGTAATGGGGAGGGGGGATTATCTTAATTTATGGGATGGGGGAGGGTAACGTTTTATCAGATTTATTGTAGTGGTAGATGGTGGGGTAGATTGTTAATTTATTATTAAAATAGGTTGGGAATAAATAATATCATGATAAAGGAGTTGTTTGTTAGATTTTGGTGATTAATGTTAGGAGTAATAATTTAGGTGGTATTGAAATTAAAAGAAGTATTAAAAGGAAAGATTATTAGTGGTTTAGTATTGGAATGATTAGTGTAGTGCAAGTGGTATAGTATTCGTTTTACTTGCCTTTCTCCTGAAGGACCGGTCTGCGTAAAACGAATACTATACCACTTTTGTTGGGTGTAATGATTTTTTTATTTTATTTATTTGGTTTTTAGTTGGATTCGTTGGTTGTTTTGTCGTTTGGTTATGCCTATTTGGTCTAGGTATTCTAGGAGGATTATTGTTTGTTTTCTTCCTATTAGTAGGGTGTCTCTTACTTGTTGTACTGTTATTTTGTTTTGTTGGGTGAAGAGGGTGTTGATATGGTTTAGTAGGTTATCGTAATTTGTTTTATGGATGTAGGTGGTTTGGTTTAGTTTTATTATTTTATTTATTTGTTGGAGGAACTTTAGTTGGTGGTTTAGTTGGTTAGTGTTGATGTTGGGTTGTGTGGTGTTAGTTGTGTTAAAGCCTTGTAGGTTGGTTTTTAGTATTAGTTGTTCTAGTTTGTTTATTTGATTGTTTTGGTATATTTGGGTTATTCGTTGTTGTTTGTTCATGATGATTTGGTCCTTTGAGATGCTTAGTAGGTTGTTTTTATTGTATTGGGTTAATAGGGTGTCGAATTGGTCTTTGTTCCATTTTGGGAATGTTTTAGTTCTTAGGGTTTCTTTGTTTATTGAGATAGTGTATTTGTTGTTTTGGTAGTATTCTTCTATTGATTTTATTATTAGTTGTTTTAGGTAGGTGTTTGTTTCGTTGCTGATATAGTATTTGTTTTTTAGTTTTAGTATCTTTTGTTGGTTTAGTAGGGTGGATAGTGATTGATAGATGGTTTGTCGGTTGATGTATAGATTTTTGAATATTTTGTCTATGGTAAATAGTTGATGGTTGGTTTGTAGTAGGTTTAGGATTATATGGGTTGGATTAGCTTGTTCTAGTAAAGTGAAGTAATCTAATGTTTTAGTTTGCAGGTGTGATAGTTTAGGTGATTTGTGAGATAGTATTCTGCCTCCTCCGATAGTGATTACTGGGGTTAGTGAGCGTATTATGAATTTGTCGCCGAATACAGCTGTAACTGGTTTTTCTAGTCTTATTCTGGCGTAGGCTTTTTGATTTTTTTCTATTTGGTCTTGTTGAATTAATTTTATTTTTCCTAGTACTTCTGTTGTTCCTATGTGTAATCTGACTTTTTGGTTGTGTTTTATTGTGTAGTTGTCCATTAAGTTATAGATTACGGTATCTATGGAGAGTGTAGGGGATAATTCTTGTGGTTTTCCTATTACGTCGCCACGGTTTATTGATGATTTTTCTACTTTGGTTAGATTTATTGCGCATCTTTGACCAGCGTAGGCTTTATTCATTTCTGAACCATGTACTTGGATTCCTCTAACTTTTGAGTTTATTTTGTTTGGGAGTATTTCAATATGATCATCTTTGGTTATTTTGCCGCCTGTTATTGTTCCTGTTACTACTGTTCCATGACCTTTTATGGTGAATACTCTGTCTATGGGCATTCTGAATAATTCGGCATTCCTTTTTTTATTTATTGTTTTGGATTGGTTAAGTATTATGTTTTTAAGATTGTCTATGCCTATATTTAGTTTGGAGGATACTTGACAGATAGGTGATTCTCTTAAAGGGGTTTCTTTTATGAAAGATTTTATTTTGGTTGTTGTGTTGTCTAGGCTTTCATTATTTATTAAGTCTATTTTTGTTATAACTATGATTATATTGGTTATGTCTAGCATAGAGAGTATGTTGATGTGTTCAATTGTCTGTGGCATGATGCCTTCGTCCGCTGCGATGATTAGTAGTGCCATATCCATTCCAGTTGCACCTGATACCATTGTTTTTATGAGTTTTTCGTGGCCTGGTACATCTACGATAGAGAAAATCTTTCCATCTAAATGAAAGGGGGCAAATCCTAGTTCAATAGTCATCCCTCTTTGTTTTTCTTCTTTCAGTCTGTCTGTATCGCAGCCTGTCAGTGCTTTTACTAGTTCTGTTTTACCGTGGTCTACGTGTCCTGCTGTTCCTATAATTAAATGTTCCATTATTTTCACCTTTATATAATATTATTTATGTTTTGTATTGTATCAAATAGTGATGCATTAATTGATGTATATGTTTATTTGCAAATGTATGTATTTATTTGTTAATGATTACATTATTTAATGATACCATAGAATACTTTATAATTCACCTATCTACAATAAAATAAGTGTTATATCATTTGTGTAATATTGCAGGAAATATAAACCTCAATTTAATGATAATGATTATAGAATTCAATTGCAATTCATTGACATTTGGGCTATGATTTGTTAAGTTATTATTATACAATTAAAATACAAAGGAGTGATAGTGTTATGTCAGAGAATGATTATTACATAAGACAGAAAGATAAACTTTCTAAGTCAATAGAAAAATTTTTGAAACCAATTACACCTGAATTAATTGACATGTTCGGTAATAAAGAAGCTAGCGTAGTTAAACTAAAAGTCAAAAATGAGTATGATAAACTAATACCTCAGTTCCCTTATATTGGCGGTGATGACAACAAATTGACATCTAATCTTGTTCAAGCAAGTTGGGGACTAGCCTTGTATCGAGTATTGAAAGAATATGACATTGATTTATATGATATTGGAAAATTAATCTATTTATCGTTGACTAGACATTTTAACAAATTGCCAAGGTTCATAAGAAAAATCATGGGTAGAAGGATGTTCTCAAAATCAAAAGTAATAAAGATGAAACGAAGAGCCTTTTTATCCAGAGAGAAAAAATATCCTTATGATTGGGTATGGGAAGTTAATGATGGTGATGGTATCAATTATGACCTTGCAATAGATTATACTGAATGTGGTATAGTTAAATTTTTTCATGATCAAGATGCTGATGAGTTAGTACCTTATCTATGCAATCTGGATTATGTTATTTTCAAGGCTTTTGGAATTGAACTTCATCGTACTAAGACATTAGGCTGTGGCTGTGATTGCTGTAATTTCAGATTTATTAAGAATGGTACTCCTAGAGAACCATGGCCACCATTTTTTGTAGATACTGCCGAAAATGTATCTGCTAATAAGACCAATCAAACTAACTAATAATTACTATTTTGGGTATTAATACAAAAGGATTATTAGAAATTGAACTGTTTCATCATTACAAGATAAATTAATCTATTACCTTTTATCTTCTTTTGAAACAGTTCAAATTTTTATTAATGGATTATTTTTCATATATAATATTCTTAAAAGCATCTGCAATATGTTTATAGTCATCTTTTTTAATGGTTCTCATACTTAAAATAATACCATCATTCTTAATTTTACAGATAATCGGTATAGTATTATCTCTTAATCTACTTTGTAATACATTCGCACCTATCTTGCTATTTCGAATGTACAAAGCAACACCTTTTACTGTAATACCTGGTAGAGAACCTCCACCAACAGGATTATTTTCCTCTATAATATCTACATCTATTTTATTACCAATTTTTTCTTCCATCATTTCTTTTAAGATATTCGCTTCTTCTGACAAAGTTCTAGAAGTCTTAGTCAACATATCTATTATTGGAATTTTTTCCTTAACATTTTTATTTTCTACATATATACTTAACACTTCCTGTAAAGCTATAAGGGACATCTTATCAATTCTAACCATTCTTGTGAGTGGATTAACCTTAATTTTTTCAACAAATTCTTTTTTCCCTACGATAATTCCTGCTTGAGGTCCTCCTAATAATTTGTCTCCACTAAAAGTTATTATATCCAGACCTTTCTTAACTTGGTCCATTACTGTAGGTTCATAAGGCAGATTGAAATTTTGTAAATCCAGTAATACACCACTTCCTAAGTCTTCTACAGATATAATTTCTTTTTCATTCCCTAGATTCACTAATTCTTCACCTGAAACCTCATGGGTGAATCCTTCTATTCTGTAATTGCTTTTATGAACTTTTAATAATATTCTAGTATCTTCTGTTATAGCATTTTCATAGTCTCTTGTATAAGTTTTATTAGTGGTACCTACTTCCACCATCTTAGCACCACTTCGCTCTATAATCTCAGGAATTCGAAAACTTCCACCAATCTCAACTTGTTCTGATCTAGCTACTATCACTTCTTTATCAAGCGCCAGAGTATTAATGCATAGAAAAACTGCTGCGGCATTATTATTAACCACTAGGGCACTTTCTGCACCAGTCAACTTAATTAATAATTCTTCTACACTATCGTATCTAGAACCCCGTTTCCCAGTGGTTAAGTCATATTCTAGATTGCAATAACTACTTGCTACATCATTGATTTTATCTACAGCTCTTTTTGGCAGGGGAGCTCTTCCCATGTTAGTGTGAAGTATTATACCTGTCCCATTGATTACTCTATTTAATCTTTTTTTCTCTGATGAGTTAGCATATTTTATAACTTCATCAATGATAAAATTATATATATCTTCTTTTGAATCACTTTGTCTATGATAACTAGTTGAAATTATCTTATTTCTGTAATTATTGGTAACCTTAATTATTATATCTTTTATAATGATTTTGCCTTTTTGTTGAACCAATTCTAATATTTTATGGTCTTCAAGAATTTCATTTGTAGATGGGATTTTTCTTAGGATATCATTTACCAATTTCAAATCCCCCTTTCTATTGTTTAAGATTCTATAAAAAAATAAGAGGGTATTATCCCTCTTTTAATAAACGTTTATAAATATTTCACTTTCATCTTTATCTTGTACATTACCGATAACATTTGCACATAGACAATTTTCTTTAGTAAGCTCTTCAACAAGCTTCTCTGCTTTATCCTCTGCTACTGCTATTAGTAATCCTCCAGAAGTCTGTGGGTCATATAAAGCTGTTTCTAAACAATCTGATATATCTTCATCAATATCTACCCATTTACCAAAATGTGATTGATTGGATCTAGCACCACCTGGTACAGCATTTTCTTCTATTAACTGCAATGTCTTGTTAAAAAGCGGTACCTTGGAAGCATCGATTTTTACATTGACATCGCTGCCACTTGCTAATTCATAAGTATGACCTAATATACCAAAACCAGTAATGTCTGTACAAGCATGTACACCAACTCTTTCCATAGCAGCTGCTGCTCCTTTGTTTAATGTACTCATACTTTTAACGACTTCTTCTAGTTCTTTTTCAGTAATAAGATCTTTCTTGAGAGCAGTAGTCAGAATACCTGTTCCTATTGGTTTAGTAAGCACCAACACATCTCCTGCTTTCGCTCCTGAATTAGTAAGTACTTCATCAGGATGAACATAGCCTGTTACTGATAGTCCGAATTTCACTTCTTTGTCAGTTACCGTATGTCCTCCTACCAAGATTGCTTCTGCTTCAACTATCTTATCTGCACCACCTCTTAGTATCTCTGCCAATACGGCTGGTTCTAAACATGTAGCGAAACATGCAATATTCATAGCTGTAAGAGGTCTGCCTCCCATTGCATACACATCACTCAAGGAATTAGTTGCAGCTATCTGTCCAAATGTATATGGGTCATCTACTATAGGTGTGAAGAAATCAAGTGTTTGTATTAACGCATAATCATCTTTTATTTTGTAAACACCAGCATCGTCTGATGTACCTAATCCTACTATTAAATTGGGATCTAGTTTGTTCTCTTTAGTTTTCAATTGGCACAAAACTTGCGCCAAGTCCTGTGGACTTAATTTACTTGCTCAGCCAGCTTTTGATGACATTTGTGTTAAACGTATTTTATCTTTGTCTGCCATAACGTGTCCACCTCCAAAAAATATTGACGTTCAGTATTTATGTCAACGTCAATTAGTCTTAGTCATTATTGGCGGGAGTGAGTAGGAATCGAACCTACCTCGGCCGGTCTTACCACCCGAAAAAAGATTTGAAGTCTCCTGAATCCACCAGAATTCATTCATTCCCATAATTCTTGTATAATTATACTAGATTTTATTGCTTTTGTATAGGTATAAATTGAAGTGAGTTTACCTATTGATTTTCATAACCAATGTTCTAATATAACTACACAATTGCATAATGTAAATACATTCTACAATTGTGTAATTTGTTTTGTCAATATTTTCTTACCAAATTATGTTAATATATTAACTTCTTATTCTTAAGGAATCTTAGTATATAGATAGCAGACCAGACTCTATTATAGGTTCCAAATTGATGAGGCCATCCACCATCCTCTTCTTGATTTTCATTGATTAACTTAATTGCCATATCATAAGCTTGTTCTGGAATAGGCGTATCATCCTCTATCATACCCATTACCTGCTGCCACCCAAATTGTGACTCATTAGGCATTAATATCTTCATACTCCATTCCATAATTTTGGAATACTCTTTTACATGAGGCAACATAGAAAATGCGCCTGAATAAGCAACTGCTGACCAAAAATCAGTTTTTGAAGATATCTCATCAAAAGCTTGTATCATATAGTCTCTAGCTCCATTAATCATTGCTTTATCTATAGTATTCAACCTTAACAACCATTTCAGTATCATTCCAGTCTTATAATCAGGATAAATACCTGGTCCCATATATGGAGGATGAGGGAAAGCAAGAATCTTATCTGTGTCATCCCACATTCCATTTTGATGCTGAGTATCTTTTAAATAAGCCAATGTATTGTGGTACAAACTTGTATCTTTTAGGTCAAATTTAGCTATATAACCTAAAGCTGCTGCGGTGGTAAAGGGAGAGCTAGCAGATCCAGGATATTCTACTTCCAATCCATTCACCCATCCTCCATCAGCATTTTGATAAGTCGAAAGTTCTTGTATAATCTTCTTCTTATTGCCTTTATCAGCTATATAATCCATACAAGCCTTCTGTAAGCTATTAGCATTTTCATAGATATACTTCTCCGCTTTTATCTTTAATTCATTCATATCATTAAAACCTCCTATTTATTATGATGATTCATATAATAAAACATCCAGTTACTGGAGGGTCAAGTCCTTTAATGATATTTTTTTACAGGCAATATAATTTCTGTTACATAATTCTCTTCAATATTTGTACTGGTTGTATCAATAATGTATTTTTCTGTTGCAGGTGTAATATAGGCATATCCCTTTTTCTGAATCCATTCTAAAGCCATACTATAGGAATCTTGCATTCTGGAATAAGGTCCTTTATGTAACATTGTTACTCCTAAAAAACCACCATATTCCCTTATATTTGGGCATCTCTCCAAATTTCCTGCCACAGGCATACATACTTCAATATCCGCATTACTATAATCAAATTCTGTGTAGTGGTCATAGAAGACTGTCATCAAAGGACCCACTCGATACAACTTATACTTTTCCAACAAAGAACCCAATTCACTGAATCGCTTAATGTAACTGCCAGGATTGCTTGGACATCTATACCTTGTGAAAAGTACGGGTATAATAGGAATATTCTTCATCTCTATTCCATTTTTATCCCATGTCTCCTGTTCTGTATCAAGATAATCAGAAAATTCTTTACCCATCTTCAAATGATTAATATCCATTTCCAATTTGTCACGAACATATTCCAGTTCTTCAAGCTTCTTTTTTGTATCAATTAATTTATCTTCAAGCTTCTTTTCCAATATGGATAGATCCTCACGTTTTAAAAGGTTCCGTATGTCCTCTAATGAAAATCCAGATGTCTTAAAATGTCTAATAATACTTAAGTATAATATCTGTTTTTTTGAATAATATCGATAATTATTCTGTGTATCAACATGTTCAGGCAAAAGTAATCCTATATCATCATAATACCTTAATGTCTTTATAGGAATATTACACAGCTTTGACATCTGACCCACTGTATATAAATCATCAAACTTTTTCATTACACAATAACCTCCATTACTAAACTATTTAACATCCTACCTAATACAATAAATAATCAACTATCTACTAGTATATTCCATTAACGGATGACTGTAAAATAATTCTTAATAGAAATTTGACTTACTTATACCGTAGTATATAATTATATTATAATAATTTTTGGGGAGGTTCAAACATGAAAAAAGAATATCAGAATGAAACTATGAAATTATTGTATGAAAGAGCTAGTTGTCGTTCTTTTCAGGACAAAGACATTGAAGAAGACTTACTGAATCAAGTAATAGATGCTGGTTTACATGGGGCTACTGGCGGTAATTTTCAACCATATTCTATAATAAAGATTACTAGCGAAGAGACTAAAAAGCGTTTAGTTGATGAATGTGAGATGCAGAAAATTGTTGCCAATGCTCCTGTTAACTTGCTGTTCTGCATTGATTGGCGTCGTTTAGGTCGTTGGGCAGAAGCTTGCAATGCTCCATTCACAGCAACGAAAAGCTATCGTCATTTCTGGATTGCATTACAAGATACTGTCATATGCGCACAAAATATCTGTACAGCCGCAGATTCAGTTGGTTTAGGTTCTGTCTATATCGGTACTGTAGAGAGCTGTTTCATGGAACTAAAATCCATATGTAATATTCCAGAAGGTGTATTCCCTGTTGTACTCCTCAGTCTAGGATACCCTACTAAATATCCTGCTCCAAGGAATAAACTTGGGGTTGAAGCTCTAGTACATAATGAACAATACCAAGACTTGGACATTGAAGAACTCATCAAACTTCATGATGAAAAATATGAACATAAAACTCTTCCTATTACAGAAGAGAAATTACAAACAATCTATGAAGTTACTGCTGACGTATCTGACAAATCCAATGCTGAAAATATCATAAACACTATAAAAGAACAAGGTCATATCAATATGGCTCAAAGATATTTTGGATTACATTATATGGCTAATTGGACTTGCACAGGTAATCAAGAATTCATCGATACCCTTATAAATTATGGCTTTGACTGGATAAAAGGCATATAATACTTAAGAGATAGAAAAAGGTGTACACACATTTTTCTATCTCTTATATTATATTTTATATAATCACTTAGTTTATATCTTAGCTATTACAACTAATTGAGTCGCACCATCTATTCCATATTCATCCAAATGTTCCCTAATATCTCTTGCTCTACCAACAAACTCATCATATCTCTCATGTTCCTCTATATCTTTTAATCTCTTATCAAATAACTTTTTCAGAGCCTCTATTTCCTTTTTCTCTTCTTCATCATTCTTAAAAACTTCATCTCTAACTTCAAAACTCCTAATAATCTTTAATCCCTCATCTTCCAACAAATCAATAATCTCTTGTTTCTTATACGTTGGTTTATGAACAATCCCCTTAATAGTATCAATCTCAGCCATATAATGATGCAAATAAACATGTGATAACTGAGCATTAGATTGATTATCACAAAACATCTCATTAACAATAACCATACCCTCTGGTTTTAACACTCTTTTAATTTCCTTAAAAACTTCTGAATAGTCCTTGAAATGATGAATTGAATTGGATACGCTTACTATATCAAATATAGAATCATCAAACTCTAATCTATCTGCACTCATATACTTAAATTCAATTCTATCATCTTGCATATTCTTTCTGCCCATCTCTAAAGCTTTCTTACTAGTATCAACTCCAATAATATGATTAAAGTTCTTAAAACCTCCCATAAGAATCTTTATAAATCCCCCCGCACCTGTAGCAATATCCAACACCTCATCAACTTCCAAATTCCTAATTTCATCCTGTAAAACCTTCATCATTAATACCCCCTCTTTAACTAATTAATCCATATATACTATTTTAATACAATATAATTAAATGTCCAATAATTTTAGGTATTTTGGTCTCATTTATATTTTATACAACTGAATTGACTTAGCCAATAGTAATCTTCTTACTCAGAAGAAAATGGGTTTTGTAACTACATTGACGGAGACTACAAGCAAAATAGTATATGTATATGTGGAGTAGTGAGACAGGACGTCGAACCCAGCTTTTTGCTCAGGACGAGCAAGTAGCTGGCGTAACATATACATATACTATTTTGCAAACGCCACGTCAGAACAAAACACTTTTTCTGACTTATTCTCACTACAATATCTAAAACTTTATACACTAATTTATTGTTAATAATATTTTTTAAATCCCTAATACAATCACAATAAAAGCCCAGTCAAGTGTTTTTATCACTTTGACTAAGCTTTTACTTATACCTATTTTATTTAGATAAACAAATTATGATTCGCATCATCAGTATCTCCCAAATAAGAAGCCACACCACCTAATTCAATACCATCAATCAATTCCTCTTTCTTAATCCCCATAACATCCATCGACATGGTACAAGCCACAATCTTAACCCCATTATCCATTGCCGACTTAATTAAATCTTCTAAAGAATTCACATTCTTATCTCTCATAACCTTTTTCATCATCGCCGAACCCATTCCAGCCATATTCATCTTAGAAAGCTTCAATTTCTTAGTTCCCTTAGGCATCATAAAACCAAACATCTTCTCTATTACCGATTTCTTAACCTTGACTTTTTGTTCCTTCCTCAAGATATTCAATCCCCAAAAAGTAAAGAACATAGAAACCTCTTTCCCCATAGAAGCTGCCCCATTAGCTATTATAAATGATGCCAAAGCTTTATCCAGTTCCCCACTAAAAACTACCATTGTACTCTTATCAGCAGCTACAGCCGACTTTTCTTTTATCTCAACATTCTCATTACCTTTACCAATCCAAACTACAAACTCTTTCTCTCTTTTCTCAGTCTTAATAAAACTATTACCAGTTTTCTTACACCAAGCTTCTACATCCACAGGAAAACCTGGGTCAGTAGCTGAGATTTCAAGAATGTCTCCTGTATTAATTTCTTTCATCTTATTATTCACTTGCATTATTGGTCCTGGACACTGTAATCCACAAGCATTAAGTTTAATGGTAATTCCCTGATTAATAGCTGAATCAATTAACTCTACTTTTTTTTTACTGTCTTCATCTGCATTCTCCTCACAACAATCACAATCTATATCTGAACCTGTCATCTTAGTATAATCTTTCACAACACATTTATAGAAATTATATCCACCAATTAAGTTTTTAGCTCTGTAACCTTTTTGTGTAAGTATCCTTGAAGCAATGTATCCCCTGATACCAATAGCACAATATACTAGAATCTCTTTATTCTTATCTAGTTCATCAATTCTATCCCTCAATGAATTTACTGGAATGTTCTTAGCTCCTTCTATATAACCCAGCTCCAATTCTATATCATCTCTTACATCCAAGATTATTGAATTTTGTTTATCTTCCTTATCTATTTCATCCCATAAAACTACTTCCATGTCACCATTTAAAATATTTTCTGCTGAGAATCCTGCCATATTTACAGGGTCTTTAGCTGAAGAATATGGTGGTGCATAAGCAAGTTCCAATTCTTTCAGGTCATATATTGTACCACCCATTTTGATTAATGTAGCAATGACATCAATTCTTTTATCAACACCTTCATAACCTATAATCTCAGCTCCAAGTATCTTACCCTTTATATCAAACATAAGCTTTATTGTCATAGGTATAGCCCCTGGATAATACCCAGCATGTGACTTAGGCTGAACCAATGATATCTTGTAGTCCTCTTGATATTTCTTACCAAGTCTATTCAGAGTTTTTTCATTGTTACCTGTTGCGGCTACAGTAAGGTCAAATACTTTTACTACAGAAGTTCCCATAGTTCCTTTGTACTTCTCTTGTTTACCTACAATGTTATTAGCAACAATCCTACCTTGTTTATTAGCTGGTCCAGCAAGTGGTATCATAGTTTTACTACCATTGACGTAATCTACAACTTCTATAGCATCACCAACTGCATATATGCTGTCATCACTGGTTTTTAAATATTCATCAACTACTATTCCACCTCTTTTGTTAGTCTCAAGTCCTGCATTTTTAGCTAATTCTCCATTTGGTCTAATACCGATAGATAATATAACCATATCTGATTCAAGCATGGTTCCGTCTTGGAGTTTTACATAAGTCTTATCATCTTTATCTTCAAAAGAACTTACTCCGTTGTTAAGAAATAATTTGATACCTTTTTGTGCCATATGTCCATGAATCAGTTGTGCCATATCATAATCAACTGGTGCCATAACTTGATCAGCCATCTCAACTAGATTAACCTCTAAACCTCTATCATACATATTTTCAGCCATTTCAATCCCAATGAATCCACCACCGATTACAGTGACTTTTTTTACAGATCTTCTATCAAGAAATGCCTTGATTGCATCAGTATCTGGAATATTCCATAGTGAGAAAATGTTATCTTTGTCAATACCAGGTATAGGTGGTTTTATTGGTGTAGAACCTGGAGAAAGAACTAGATTGTCATATGTCTCTTTATAGATTTCTCCAGTTTTCAAGTCCTTGACTTCAACATATTTTTCCTCTTTGTTTATAGATACAACTTCATTTTGTACTCTTACATCAATGTTAAACCTAGCCTTCATTGCTTCAGGAGTCTGAAGAAAAAGGGCATCTCTTTGCTCAATTGTTCCTCCTATATAATAGGGTAGACCACAATTCGCAAAAGAAATATATTTACCTCTTTCAAACATTATTATCTGAGCGTCTTCATTAACTCTTCTAAGTCTTGCAGCGGTACTAGCACCACCTGCAACCCCTCCAACTATAAGAACTTTATTAATCATAAATAATATCCTCTCTTTCAACTTGTATTTATTTTAACAAACTATATCGTACTATCTATATATTTATATATTACAATATTAGGATATTGATGTCAAGAAAAAATCTAATTTATACTAGACATTTTTTGCCATATAGATTATGATAACAATAATCATTAATTTTATACTTCAGATTTATATATTAATAAGAACTTGTCCTTCAAATTTTTATAAATTAATACATTATATTGCATTATTCTGGAATATACATTACTATAGTGATATAGGAAATTTACTACTACGAGCTTAGAGGTGAATCATGAGTACAAACAAAAATAATAATTTCGATCCATACAAATATATACCCTTTATAATACTTGTTTTTTTGATAGCAAAGTTCATATTTAAACCTGGTAATCTAACTTGGTTTTTCTCGTCATTCAAATCATTGATTATTGCTTCTATAATCATTTATTTATTAAGCCCAGTTGTGAGAATATTAAAGACCAAATTGAAATTCCGACATACATTGAGTGTCTTACTCACTTATGTACTTGTTTTTGCATTTATAGTACTCTTTATAATTTTGATTGTTCCTACGATTACTGATAGTGTTAATTCACTAGTCAATAATTTTCCAACTACTGAAGAGTTGAGTGAATTCATTAATGGACTTTTTGTTACTAATCTCATAAGCCCAGAAAAGATTGCTGAGCTTATAAAAATGCTGGAAGATTCAATTGTAAGCTTTTCAAGTGACTTGGTCAGCTTATCAACACAAGTCATTTCATCAATTGGAAGCTTCATAAGCAATATTGCAATATTATTTTTATCATTATTCATGGCATTCTATGCCCTTAGGGATTGGGATGAAATCAGACCGAAATTAAATAAATTCGTTAGAGCTATGCTACCTAAAAAATATGCTGATTGGACTATAAGAGTAACCAGATTGACAGATAGAGCGCTTAAACAATTTTTGATAGGAAAATTATATACGTGTATCATATTGGGTTTGCTTGTGAGCATAGGAATATACGTGGTCAACTTTGTCACTCCATTAAAGATACCTTACGCTCCACTTATGGGATTCATAATCGGTATAACTAACATAATTCCTTATATCGGACCTTTTATCGGTACAATACCTTGTCTGATATTTGCATTGTTTTCTGGATTCTGGGAAGCTGTAGCTTTATTAGCTATTATACTTATAATGCAACAGATTGATAATATAATAGTAAGTCCAAGAATCCTTGGTAATTCAGTTGGATTGAAACCATTCTGGGTTGTTGCATCTGTAACCATTGGTGGAAGTTTCTTTGGTGCAGCAGGAATGATTCTATCTGTTCCTATTGCCTCTGTTATACTTACATTGGTTATGGAGAAAATTAATAGTGTGGATGTGAAAAAGTAAATATAGCTTAGATATTAAATAACGTAGCTTATAAGGTAATTTCAAACATTGAACAGGTTTGAAATTGCCTTTTTTGTTTATCCTCCTTGAATAAAATAACTATATATACTCAAAATAGTAATATAACATTTCTTACATTTTTTTACTAATAGTTATATAGGAGGTTTTTTAATGAACAGAAAAATTATACTACCAATATTAATAGTTTCATTACTTTTATTTGGGTGTCAAAACAAATATAGTGATAATAATACATCAGAGACAGACTCCTTAGAATTCAATTATAATTTCCAAAATGGAACAGATGGTTGGATGGGAGGATTAGCAGGTATTGATGATGATTCTCTTACAAGTGGATTTGATATCAATTTTGCCCATGCAGATTATTCATTGGATGATAATTCCAATAAAGGCATTTATCTAACAAGCAGCACTAAGAATAATAACATGTTTATGTATACAACTAAAAAATTAACTTCTAGAGATGGGTTATCACCTCTTACCAACTATGAAGTTGACCTTAGATTTGATATTCTGCCTGCAAAAAATAATAACGAATCCATACCAATGGATAGATTGTTTATAAAAGCGGCTATAGTAAATATTCAGCCTTCAATAGAGGTTATAGAAAAAGGTAATAATAACTATTTATTCGTAAATCCTAATACAGAAGACGCTAGTAAAAAGATTAACCTAACCACTCTTGGTAATGCAAGTACATTAAGGAGTGATGGTGTCAAAACTTTTCAAGAATCATTTAATACTACAACTAACAGCAATGGTGAGATGTGGGTAATTATTGGAGTGGATTCTGATTATAAAGGTAATGGTTCATTGTTTCTTGATAACATAAAAATCAGTATCAATAGGATATAAAAAGATATAAAAATATACATTACCCTTCTATCTATAATTGTGACAACAGCTCATAAGCTTAATTTTTATATGTATGATACCTAAAAATGATTATTGTCTTAATAATAATTATTCGTTTTAACATAATAGTTAAACTTTTAACTATATTAAAACATTCTTCACAGGCATCTTAATACAAGCATATAATATTGTAGAACAGCAATAAACACGGGATGTTACAATATAGATAGAAGGGTGATTTCTTTTGAAGATATGTGTTGTTGGAGCAGGATATGTAGGACTCGTAGCCGCATTATCTTTTGCGAAATATAAGAATGATGTTATATGTGTTGATAAGGATATCAAAAAAGTAAAACAATTGAATAAAGGTATTCCGACCATATACGAAGAAGGTCTTGAACCTTTATTGAATAAATGTTTGAAGAAAAAATATATACTATTTACTGATAATATCAATAAAGCTATAAGTCTGTCAGATGTGATTATGATTGCAGTTGGGACACCAACAAAACCTGATTGGAGTGTTGATATTTCGCAAGTTGTTGATGCATCTGTTGAAATATCTAAGGAGATTGATAAATACAAGGTTATCATAATCAAGAGTACTGTACCTGTAGGTACTCATGAGGTTGTAGAGAATTTACTTCTTAAGAATGGTGTAGATAGAAATAATTTTGATGTAGTATCTAATCCTGAATTCTTAAGAGAAGGCAGGGCACTAAATGATTTTCTTCATGGGGATAGAATGGTAATAGGCTGTAAATCTGAGAAGGCTCAGAAAGTAATGGATGAGTTATATAGTCCGTTCAAAACGAAAATAATAAATACTAATCCACCTACAGCAGAATTGATAAAGTACGCTTCTAATGCATTATTGGCTACAAAAATCTCTTTTATTAATGAGATGGCTAATCTATGCAGTAAGGTGGATGCTAACATAGATACCTTGTCTTATGGATTAGGTCTTGATAGTAGAATTTCTCCAGAGTTTTTAAGAGCTGGGATTGGATATGGAGGTTCATGTTTTCCTAAGGATACAAAAGCTCTAGTTAATATAGGTGAAAAATATGGTTGTGAGTTTAACATAATAAGAAGTACTATTAAGGTTAATGAGAATCAAAGATTGAAGCCAGTGGAGATTTTATTGGATCATTATAATAAGATTGAGGGTAAAACCATTTCTCTTTTGGGTCTTACTTTCAAACCTGGTACGGATGATATTAGGGATGCACCATCTTTGTTTATTATTGATGAATTGTTGCAGATGGGTGCTCGTATTAGATGTTATGATCCTATGGTTTCTGAAGAGATTAAGAGTTTGTTTCCTAATATAACGTATTGCGATAGTATTGAGGATACTGTTAGAGATTCGTATTGTACTATTATATGTACTGAACTTGATGAATTCTTTAAGATGGATTTGGAGAGTATTGCTAAGAAGATGAAGAAGCGGGTGCTTATTGATGGTAGGAATATGATTGATATTGAGGAAGCTAGGAAAAGTGGGTTTAGTTATTATTATTCTATTGGGAATGGGAGTTTTGAAAATAATAAATAATTAGTTAGTTGTGTGGTTAGGTAGACAACGGTTGTGTGGTTGAACCATATACAGTGATAATCACTTTCGTTACGGTTGTTGCTTTTTATCATTGAATGGGTGGCAACAAGCCGTAAAAGGCGTTCTTATCACTGTATATGGTTCTGGTATGTACTGCCACTCTTATTTTAGATATACAGATATACACCGTGATTTAGGTATATGTATTTTAGGGTTTATTGGGGAAAGGGTATTATTTTATTATATTTTTTTAATAAAGAAAAGCTAGAGAGTAACAATTATTTAGTATAGTATATTGAATTTTTTGGGATGGGTGTAGATATTTAAGGTTAGTATATATAGTAATGTTGAATTAAATCTTAGTGGATAAGAGATTAATTCAACATTTTTGATTTATTTATGATTTTTTAATATTTGTTTTACTTTTTTTAACGTTTGATGTTGTGGTGTTTTTTTACTTTGTTGAAGAGGGATAGTAGTTGTTTGGATACTCTTTGGAAGGTATAGTTTTCTTCGGCGTCTTTGCGTGCTTTTTTACCCATTGCTTTTGCTTGGTCTTCGTGGTCTAGTAGGTAGTTTATTTTTTCAGCCATGGCGATTGGATTGTCGTAATCGTCTAGTACTATGCCGTTGACGTTTTGTTCGAATAGTTCGGAGTTACCGCCGCGATTGGTTGTTATTATTGGTAAGCCTGCTGCCATGCCTTCGTAGTGGATTCTAGCTAGGGGTTCTCTCCATTGGGATGCGCATACGAATATGTCTGCTATGTTGTATAGTTTTGGTACTTCGTCGGGTGTTAGGAATCCTGTGAAGATTACTGGTCCTTTTAATTCGTTTGCTTTTCCGTGTAGCATTGAGGTGAATTCATCTATTTCGTCGCTTCCATACCATTTACTTCCAACTAGGACTAATGCTGTTTTTGGATGAGATTCCATTACAATCTTCATGGCTTCCATTACGATCTGTTGACCTTTTTTGGGACTTAGTCTGCTGACGCATATTACTACTTTGTGGTCTTCTATATTATGTTTTTTTAATAGTTCTTTTTTGTTTTCTATTGCTTTTTTAGAGCCTACAGGGTGATAGATGTTAATGTCGGCTGCTGAATAAACTGGGAATACTTTTCCTTTTGCGGATGGGTACATATTAATAACTTCGTTTCCTATGAATTTACTTACTGTTGTTATGAATTCTACTTTGTCTATGCACTCTTTTGCTTGGGGTGGATTAATTTTTTTAGGTAACATCATTTCGTTATGGAGACTTAAACTAAAATAAGTATTAGGTGCTACTCTACTTAATTGCCTTACCCAGCGTGGTCTATTGAATACATGTATCAAATCTAATTTATCATGAATTAAACTTATCTTATTTTCAACTTCTTTTATATACTCGGACTTTGTTCTTCCCTTTACACGGATAAAAGTTACATTTCCCACTTTTTCATGTTCGGGTAAGCCGCCTTTTAATACTGTAAAAACAGTTATATGGTGTTCTTTTGATATTATGGGTAGTATATTGTCTATATATATCTGTATAGCTCCTCCTAATACTGGAGGAACAGGAAGTTTCTCTGTACATATAAATGCAATATTCATTAAATAATCCTCCTTATGGACTAATTCTGCTTAGATCTTCCATTGATTCAAAACTGCTAATTTTTCTTTTTCCAATTTTGCTATTTTAGCTATTTTTCCTGGGTTTACCTGTTTATTTTTAGAGAATATATTTTTTATTGTTCCAAAAAACCAGTGTGGAAACATTAAGTCTATTTTTAGAGCTTCTTTTTCTTCTAGAGTCAATTTATTGGTTTTTTCATAGTGATTAAGTATTAGATTAATATCTTCTATATCCCATTTGCCTCTTTTTTCAGCTCGTTTGCCAATTATTTTTCTCAAATCTCTAGCAGGCAAATCGTATGTTACACCATCCAGGTCAATGACAAATATGCCTTTTTCAGATAAGATAGCATTTCCTGAGCCATAGTCTTGATGACATAATGAGGATTCATGTAGATCAATCGTGGTTATTTTATCGTAAGAGGATTGTTCTAATGCCGCAATGGCTTTATCGCATAGGTTAATAATATCATCTATGCATTCAAGATAGACTTTATATGACCCCTTGGTTCTATCGGTCAAAGCTATATCTTTCCATTTCAACATTCTTTTTTTCATTGAACTATACTGTTCTGTCCATCTACCTAGTTTAGAGGATATTTTTGCCCCTTCTGGAGCTATATAGCCTTTTGATATTGAGTGGAAAGCTCCTAATCCTTCTATTCCATCATTGAAGTCGTTGGTTCTTGTAAAATTAAGGTCTCTTCCTTCTATCCATTCATATAGTACAAATAGTTGTCCCATGTACTCAGTAATATATTGACCTTGACTGTTGGGATAAACGTTTGGTACTTTTCCACCTTTTTTATATATATGCCTCTGAGCATTAACAGAGAACGTGATTTTTTCCTTGGTATGACGAAATCTTTTTAGACACATTTTCTGATTTCTATTAGTAAATTTCCATAGGGTTTTTAATCCTTCATTCTGAATGATTGATATATTATCAGGTCTAATATTATATTGATTCAGTACATTAGTAAATATATCCTTAAGTTCAATAGTAGTGTTATTTGTTTTCAATTCAACACCTACCCTTTCGCATATTATAGTGAAGCGATTATTTGTTCAAAATTATCTATAATATATTCTTTTGAATTTTCTATGTCGATGATATTCTTTAGCTTACTTACATATTTGCTTTCTGACCAGGATGCTTCTCTCTTTTGATAATATTTACTCATTATACCTGCAAATAGATGAGGATACATTACTGTGGATTTTAGAACCTGCCATTGCCAAGGCTCTAATGGATTGACTTCTTGGTACCATTTCAAAATATCTATAGTAAGTTTCATGTCCCAACTGCCACGTTTTTTCATGATTTTATTGAGGAATTTTCTAATATCTTTTGTTGGTACTTCAATAGCTAATGAGTCTGGGTCTAGAACATAGATTTTTCCTTTATCAGTCATTATTAAATTTCCATCAATGAAATCTTGATGAACCAAGCATGTTGTTTTTTGTATTTCAGCTACCCATCTGTTATATAATGACATACTATCTTTATTTAAAGCAGTCTCCATTTTCTTGTGGAAGTTAGGAAATTCTTTTAGTATCATATTCCCGAATTCGCTATGAGTACTTTTGTTTTTTTCTTGTTCATAATACTCATTGAGTTTGTTCATTTTCTTACTGGATTTATCATACCAAGTTCCTAGAAGGATATTTGGTTTACAATCAGAAGGTGGTTGAAATCCCACAGATGCTGCATGGAATCTAGCTAATTCTTTTATTATTTTTTCTAGTCCTTCAGTTGTCTTAGAACTAGGTGCTTTGCCTGGAATTGCTTCATTCAATAGATAATTGGCTCCATCTGCTTCAATAAATTTTTCGCCTTTTTTGGATTCAATGATTTTTGGCATATTGATTCCTCTACTGCATAGATATTCTATGGCAGCAACAATAAAATTCAATCTTTCTTTTGGTATGGAATTCTTTTTAAGTATCTTGTATCCTGTTGGGGTTTGAATCCACCAAACACCTTTTTTTACTTTGTAATTTTCATTTTTTATGTTTAGTACCTCTATATTATAGTTATCTAAGACTTTGGATAAATCTTCAGATGGCATGTTTTCTCTCCTTTTTAATCATTTTTAAAAACAAAACCCTCAGTTTTTGAGGGTTTTAGCTATTTTAATCTTAGAGATAATAGTCTTTAGTGTTCTTATTTGGTATAAATTCCTCGTCGTCATCATCGTCGTCGTCGTCATCTTCCTCTTCATCTTCTTCATCTGGAAGATCTGGCTCTTCGCCCCAAGAGATCTTGATTCCAACACAGCCGTACTCATAATCTTCGTCATATTCAAATTTCATTTTGAATTCTAATTCTTCTCTACTTGGAATAAAAACATCCTGTCCTTCTAACTGAAGTTCTCCTCTAAAAAGTTTTGGTAGATTGGTATTAAGAAATTGGATACACTCTTTTTTAGTACCTATATAGGATTCCTTACATTTCAAAAGTATTATTCCTCCTTGTTAGAACAATTAAACATGCATGTTAGCAACTAATTATCCTAAATATTTTTTATGAACTATTAATACATTATATGTTATTAAAAAAAATGTGTTCTAATTTAAGATAAATAGAAAAGAGGAATAATAAAATTTTCTTACAAAATAAAAAGAGCCTATCCAAACGGACAGACCCATAAATACTTTATCTGATTCTTACTGGAAAACCAACTTTCTTTTGAACTTTTCTAAGCGTTTTTGTTGCTAAGTAATTAGCTGTTTCTCCGTTTTTCTTGATTATACCATCTAGATAATCTTTGTTCTTCTGTAGATCCTTGAACCTTTCTTGAATAGGTCTGAGTTCTTCTACAACTGCTTCTCCCACTATTCGTTTCAAGTCACCATAGCCTTTACCTTGGAATTCGTTCATACAAGATTCAATGGAATTACCAGTAATACTTGAATATATATCAATAAGATTCTTTACTCCAGGCTTATCTTCTGAATAAGTAACTTCTCTATCTGAATCTGTTACTGCTCTTTTGATTTTGTTTTTGACAACATTCAAATCGTCTAATAGAGAAATATAACCATTTGGATTTTCGTCTGACTTGGACATTTTCTTAGTTGGTTCTTGTAAGCTCATTATCTTAGCGCCTACTTTACCAATATAAGGTTCTGGAACAGTAAATACATCTCCATAGATGTTATTGAATCTATTTGCAATTTCTCTAGTAATCTCAAGATGCTGTTTTTGGTCATGTCCAACAGGAACTAGATCCGATTGGAATAATAAAATGTCTGCTGCCATTAACACTGGATAAGTAAAAAGACCTGCATTGATGTTATTTCCATGTTTTGCTGATTTTTCTTTGAACTGAGTCATTCTGTTCAACTCACCCATATATGTAAAACAGCTAAGAATCCATGAAAGTTCAGCATGTCCTGAAACATGTGATTGATAATACATAATATTCTTTTCAGGATCAAGTCCTGCTGCTATATATATTGTTAATAAATCTCTTGCTCGCTTTCTTAGTAGAGCGGGATCTTGTCTAACTGTAATTGAATGCATATCAACAACGCAAAATAGGCAATTATAATCATCTTGTAATCTCGTCCAATTCTTAATGGCTCCTAAATAATTACCTAATGTTATAACACCAGTAGGTTGAATACCACTAAAAATAACTTTTTTCTTTTCAGCCTGTGCACTCATACATGTCACCCTTCCTTTATCTATAATTTTTTTTATGTTTTTAAAAACATTTAATTTATCGTATTACGTGTTAGTTTAGCATATAATAAATTTTTATTCAAGGTATCACCAAGTATAATTTATCAAAAATTACACATAATAGATTATATTAGTTCTGCTAATAAATTTATATAATTTTTTAGTATCTGGAGGGATATTATGATAAGTTTTTCTAACACTAGACAAGTATGTAGATACCCAAAATCGTCTATAATACATCTGCCAGTTAGTGAATATATCTTTAACGTTTACAGTCCTTTTGGTTACACAAATGATTTTATTAATAACTGGAATTCCAAAAAAACTTATTCTAAAAAAAGAAAAGTAGGCAGGTAAAATGTTGAAATAGAATACCTATAAATGGTTGATTCAGCATTTATATTGAAAGGAGAAATTATTATGGATAGCATGATGAATTTTTGTGAAACTGCTAAGCAATGCAGTTCTTATTGTCCAAGACAGAATGTGCAATCTTTATCAAATTCAACTGTAGAGAGTACAACGTGTCTTAATTGTACTAATTGGGAAAATAGTCATTGTAAATTAGATTTATATGATCAAATAAATCATACGGAGTAAACATATAGCTATACAGTCGTTCCAATAGTATAGGGGAATATTCCGTCAGCAAATTAAACGTCCGTGTTTAAATTGCTGAGTTCGCCGTCCGTGGCTCACTGCTCCATATTCCCCTATACTATTTACACTCGGTGTTGAGATCATATGTTTTATATATGTTTTATATATGTTTCATATATGTCTCATGAAGTTTTATGATAAAAATGATTTTTAATGGGGCTGTTGGGTTTACCTACAGCCTCATATCTGAAGATACATAATTTTATTTGATGGTAGGAAAGGTAGTTTTTATGAAGTTGAATTTTACAAAAAGCAGTGTTGTTTTTATGATTGTTGCTTTTTTCTTGTTATTTATGTTTGTGGTTTTGGAGAGTCTTGATAGTAAGGCGGTTATAATAATTTTTTTATCGCTTTTTATGCTTTTTATAAGTACTAAGTGTTTTTATATAGGGTGTTTTGTTAATATTGTATTGCTTATATATCTGCCTTTTATGCTTATACAGAATAATCATGTTTTGCTTAATAGAAATGAAACTTTTACTCTTATTTTTATATTGTGTGCGATTTTTTTGACGTCTATTTTTGATTTTTTGATACTGGCTTATCATATTAATAATAGTGATAAGAATTGTAATTTTTATATTACATCGTTTTTTAATCGACCTTTTTTGAAGATATTGTGTATTTTCTTTTTGTATTTGTCTTTGCTTTTTTCGGTTATTGATTCTTTTGCGCTTTTGTACACTCATCTAAGTAATATATTTAATGAGGGTATAATTGGTGAGGATGAGATTTTTAGTCATCTTGATGCTCTTTATTTTAGTACTACTACCTTTTTTACTATTGGTTTTGGTGATATAAGACCGTCGGAGTATTCGGAGATAACTAAGAGGTTAGTTATTATTCAAGCTATTATAAGTCATATAATAACTACTGTTCTATGGCCGGTTGCAATAATTTTTGTATTTGGTAAGAGTACTAAAAAAATATTCAGTAAAGATAAGGATATATAGTAACTTTTTGTGTATTTACATCTTAATTTTTGATATTTTTGTGTTTTTAATAAAGTTTTACTATTGTATATTGTAAATAGGTGTGATATACTTTAAGCAATTTCATAAGACAGTTCGTAACCATCCTGTCTATAAAAAAAACTAGGACTTATTAAAACTATCGTCTTATAGAGGTTCAATATAATTAGATAGTTTTTTGTTTTAGGGTGGTTTGCACCCTTTTTTAGTGTCCTTTTTTAATGAAGGAGGATAATATATTGAAGAAAATTGGTTTGACTACTACGGTTCCCGTGGAGGTTCTTATTACAGCTGGATATAGACCTGTAGATTTAAATAATCTTTTTATAACGTCTGATGATTATTCGAAATATATAGAAATAGCTGAGAGAGATGGATTTCCAAAAAGTCTGTGTGCTTGGATAAAGGGTATATACGGGGCTTGTGTAGAGAATGGTATAAAAGAGATTGTTGGAGTCATTGAAGGGGATTGTTCTAATACAAAAGCACTGGCTGAAGTATTGGAGTTAAGAGGGATTAGGGTATATCCTTTTTCATATCCTCAGAGTCATAGGAAGGAAGATGTTGAAGTTGAGATCAAGAAATTCATGGATATCTTTCATGTGAGTTACGAAGAGGTTGAAGTAGTAAGAAAAAGACTTAATAGAATCAGAAGACTTGCTGGGGAATTGGATAGATTGACTTATTCCCATGACAAGGTTAGCGGATTTGAAAATCATTTGTATCAGGTTAGTTTGAGTGATTTTAATGGTGATGCTGATGAGTTTGAAGATGAACTAGAGACATTTATTATGAAAGTGAAAAAAAGAGATGGAAGTTGTAAAAAAGTCAGGTTGGGATATATTGGAGTTCCACCTATGACTATTGACATATATGATTTTGTAGAAAGATTTGATGCTTCTTTTGTTTATAATGAGGTTCAAAGAGAGTTTGCTTTTCCTAGATGTGAGGTTGCTTCCAATATATATGAACAATATTATGATTATACATATCCATATGATGTGAATTACAGAATCAAGGAGATAAAGAAACAGATTGAAGATAGGCGAATTGATGGGATAGTTCATTATACTCAAGCCTTTTGCTATAGAGCAGTAGAGAACATCATTCTGAAAGACAAGCTTAATGTTCCTATCATTAATATTGAAGGAGACAAAATGAATAGCTTGGATGCAAGAACTAAGCTTAGGTTAGAAGCTTTTCTTGATATGTTAGGTGATCTTAAGGAGGTATCATGTGTATGAGAACCTTGGGAATTGATCTAGGCAGCAGAGAAGTCAAGATTGCAGTTATGGAAGATGGTAGGATAGTTAATAAATCAAAGGTAAGTACAATGACATTTTACAGAGAGTACTGTAGTTTTGACGGTAAAATCTTAGTTGATTTGAATAAGCTTGAAATAGATAAGATAGATAAAGCTATATCAACAGGATATGGGAGAAACAATACTGATCTAAGAATGTTCAAAGCTATAAATGAGATAAAAGCTCATGTTTATGGAGGGATTTATCAAACTGGATTGAAGGATTTTATACTATTGGATATAGGCGGTCAGGACGTAAAAGTGGTCAAAGTTGAAAAAGGGATAATTACGGATTTGGACCTTAATGAGAAATGTGCGGCTTCCTGTGGGAGATATCTGGAAAATATGGCTAATGTTCTAGAAATACCACTTAACTCCATGAGTGATTATTATGATAATCCAGTTGAATTAAACTCAACATGTGCTGTATTTTCTGAGTCTGAATTGATTGGTAAGATAGCTGAAGGAATTGATATAAAAAGACTTTGTGCAGGAGTCAGTTATTCTTTATATAAAAGGCTAAAACCACTTATGAGTAATTTTAATGGAAAAGATTTGATTGTAACTGGTGGCGTTGCGACTAATAAGGCTGTAAAGCATTATTTGGAAAGAGATTATGAGAATATTATTTCAGTGGAGGAACCTCAATTCAATGGTGCTATAGGCTGCTGTTATTATGGAGAAAGTTTTTTGTAGAATAGAAAGATATGGAGGAATAGAATATGTATATTTTAAAGACTGAACATAGCTTTGACAGTGCTCACTTTCTTGCTAATTATGAGGGAAAGTGCAGTAATATTCATGGACATAGATGGAAAGTAGAAATGGAGATACAATCAGAAACATTGAACGAAGGCGGACAGCTTGATGGCATGGTAATAGATTTTGGTGATTTCAAGAAGGATGTAAAAGAAATGGTAGATTCTTTCGACCATGCTCTTATTATACAAAAAGGAACTATGAGAGAAAAAACTCTCGAGTGTTTGTTGGAAGATGAATTCAAGATTATACAAGTTAATTTTAGACCTACAGCAGAGAATTTTTCAGAACATTTCTTTTATGAGATGGAAAAAAAGGGGTATAACGTAAAAAGAGCTGTAGTATATGAAACTCCAACTAATAGTGCTGTATATGAAAAAAGTGAGGCGAGATAGATATTGGAATACAAAGTAGTTGAAAGGTTTGTCAGCATAAACGGAGAAGGACGTTTGGCTGGGCAATTAGCAGTTTTTATAAGGTTTGCGGGATGTAATCTAAATTGTAGTTATTGTGATACCCAGTGGGCAAACAAAGACCATGTGACATATGAATCAATGAATGCAGAGAGTATATATGAATACATAAAATCAACAGGTGTCAGAAATGTGACACTGACAGGAGGAGAGCCATTACTTAGGGATGGTATTTCAGATTTGTTAAAGCTTCTATCAGAAGACCATGAACTTTTAGTTGAAATAGAAACAAATGGAAGTGTGGATTTGAAAAAGTATTCTGCCATAAGTGGAAATACAATCAGTTTTACAATGGATTATAAGTTACCCTCAAGTAATATGGAATCTGAGATGAACCTAGATAACTTCAGTTATCTAACTAAGAATGATACTGTTAAGTTTGTGTCAGGAAGTATGGAAGACTTGGAAAAAGCCAAATTCATAATCTATAAATACGATTTGATCAATAAAACAAACGTATACATAAGCCCAGTGTTTGGTCAAATAGATATGAAAGATATAGTGCAATTTATGATGGATAATCATATGAACGGTGTTACTCTTCAGGTTCAATTACACAAGGTTATATGGGAACCAGAGAAAAGAGGTGTCTAATTAGTATGAAGATAGATAAAGCAGAAATAGAAAAACATATAAAAGGTATTTTAATAGCATTAGGGGAAAATCCAGACCGTCAAGGTCTTAAGGAAACACCTACCCGTGTAGCCAATATGTATGAAGAAGTATTTCAAGGGATATGTTATACCAATGATGATATTGCAGATATGTTCAATAAGACCTTTGAAGATGATTTATATGTAGAAGAAGAAAATAAAGACATAGTGCTTATGAAGGATATTGATTTATTCAGCCATTGTGAGCATCACTTGGCATTGATGTATAACATGAAAGTAGCTGTAGCATATATACCCAATAAGAAAATCATAGGACTTAGTAAAATTGCAAGAATAGCTGATATGGTAGGCAGAAGATTACAACTTCAAGAAAGAATAGGTACGGATATTGCAGAGATAATGCAGAACATAACAAAATCTGAAGATGTAGCGGTTATTATTGAAGGTGAACATGGATGTATGACTACAAGAGGGATTAAAAAGACTGATGCCAAAACAGTAACAACAACTTTTAGAGGAAAATTCAAGACTGATATCCTTTTGAACAATAGATTAATGATGATGTATAAATAAAATTGAATGGAGTGTAAAATCATGAACAAAGAAAAAGCAGTAGTAGTATTTAGCGGTGGACAAGACAGTACAACTTGTTTATTCTGGGCAAAAAAGAAATTCAAAGAAATTATAGCTGTATCTTTTGATTATAATCAAAAACATATATTAGAATTAGAGTGTGCAAAAGACATATGCAAGAAATATGAGATAGAACATCATACTCTGGATCTTGGACTATTGAATCAGCTGGCTCCTAATTCATTGACTAGAACAGATATAGAAGTAGATAAAGAATCACCAGATGAAGGAGTTCCTAATTCATTTGTAGACGGCAGAAACATGTTGTTCTTAACCTTTGTAGCTGTATTTGCCAAGCAAAGAGGAATAAGCTACATTGTTACAGGAGTATCAGAAAGTGATTTCAGCGGCTATCCAGATTGTAGAGATGTATTCATAAAATCAATAAATGTAACTTTGAATCTAGCTATGGATTACCAATTTGAAATCTATACACCACTAATGTGGATCAATAAGGCACAAACATGGAAAATGGCATATGATCTAGGTGTACTTGATGTGGTAAAAGAAGAAACCCTAACCTGTTATAATGGAATAAAAGGTAATGGATGTGGGGATTGTCCTGCTTGTAAATTACGAAAAAATGGATATCTGGAATTCAAGAAGCTATATAAATAAAGGCATACATATGCGTAATTGTAAAATTCATATGCTTGAATAAGCTCTATTAATATGATTCAAGCATATGATTATCTTATTTATTACCTTGGGGGCTTTTCTTATTTTTTCCTTGCACTGCATATTATCTGAATGATTATCACTATTACAGCAGCAATGACAGTAATGCTGATAGGAGTGTTACTTCCCCAATGTCTGACTAGTATTCCAATTAATGCCCAAGCTGTAGTCAATAAATATACCAAGTCATCATTTTTGATTGAAACATATAATGAAAGAATCAATGCAAAAACCAGTACAATTATTGTCCATACAGTTTCTGATAACCCTAAACCGTTCCAGCCAGTAGCTTTAAGGACAACTGAAACGTTAGCTATTGTGGCTATGGAGATCCAAGCTAGGTAGATACTGAAAGGTATTCTGACAAACTTGTTATCACCGTTCTTCACACAGTTCTTATTTACTCTATTATAGATTTTGATTAGTGTAAATAGAAGTAATATCATTATAATCAGCGATAACCATAACTTCTCATAATGCCATGCAAATAACCATAACGCATTCAATATGCTTGAGATAAAGAAAGTGATACCTATTGAATCAATACAGACATTTTGTTTTTGTTTTGGCAATAATCCATAGATGACAAATCCTAGTAATAATATGTAGATGAGCCCCCATATCATAAATGTATAAGGTGCTGGCGTGAATAAGGAATTGATGTTACTGGATATTTCTCCTGTTGTTTTACCGTTAAGAGGTAATGCCACAGCAAGAATATTAACCACTACCATGATTACATATCCAATAGCATTAAGTATTCTATTCCTCTTTTCCATATATCCTCGTCCTTCATTTATTATTTATTACTATATATGTCTTATATTCAATTTTAATGCAACAAATCTTTTTTTATTTTTTAAGCTATTACAATATATATCTCAATAAACCAAGAATCAATAGATGTCCTGGATAAAATACATAGAATAAATACTTGATGTTAAATCCTTTTTTACCATTATAAAAATATATGGGTATCAAAGCTATGGGTGAGTATACCTGCAAATTGATACTATCATATTCAAGGTACAGAATACCTAAGAATACTAATGTTAATAGAATATAGCTTAATGCCTGCTTATAGAAATCCCCCTTAAAAGCATAGAATGCAAATATAACCATTACCCCTAACATTCCATAATCTGTATCAAGCAAATGAGCTATTATTCCTATCAACAATACTGGTAAGAATCCAAAGTTTTTATAGTGGTCATATACAAATACCGCAAGTAATCCAAAGAAAAGTGTAAAAAACACATTCAATCCACTGCCAAAATCAATTATGTTTCCATTAAATGCTAAGTTATAAGGTATTTCAGATATCAAAGCAAATGCAAACAATCTGATTAAGTATTTCTTAACGTTATGGGTATGAAGATATCCTTCAGCTATCAAAAAGGCAAAGATAGGAAATGCTATTCTTCCTATTATCCTTAAATAGATATATTGTGGAAAAAATACTGCTCCCAAGTGGTCTATCAACATTGTCAAACAAGCAATTATCTTAAGGTTGGTTGAATTCATCGTTTTCTTATCTCCTTCATATATTATAATAATCTTTATTACTATTATAATATATGTTGTCCAGATTTATTGCAATTACTTATATAATTATTTTACTAATTTTTAAAAGCTATATAATACATATTTCAATAAACCAAGAATCAATAGATGACCTGGATAAAATATATAGAATAAATATTTGATGTTAAATCCTTTTTTACCATTATAGAAATAAATTCTAAAATAACTCATTTCATTTTCTTAAGATACTGACTGCTTCTTCATAAGTATCTACACTAGTTTTTAGAGTTATACCAGTATCAAATGAATTTTTATAATTCTTATACTCTTCTTTTGTGAGATGATAATTGATTATAGGTATATTTTTCTCCATGAAAGGTTTCTTCAATAGCTTAAGATATTCTTCACCAAATTGTACATTATCCATATAACCGAAGTTCATGGCTTCGTTACCTTTTGTATAAGCCATATCAACTACAATCTGGTCTGCTCTACCACAAAAATGAATACTGCCGGAACCAAATTCTTCTAAGATTCTTTCGTCATATGGCTGTATGAATTCTTGATACATACCTTTTGACACATTGACCGCTGAATCATTTCTCAGCACTATCTTTCCTCTATACAAAGTACCCCAATGATAACTGTAGTCATTACCTCTTTCATCGTTAAGATACGGCTTTATCTTCTTCATATATTCAATGTAGGTCTCAGTAACTAATGATAACAATTCATGAACCAAGTCAGGTGAATCATACATTGCCATATAGATATCAGCTCCCCACATCAGGTGAGCAACGTCAAAAGGTCCTTGTAAATCAGGATGGTATAACTTGATAGATTCATTACACTTCTCATAATGTGATAATTGCTCTCTATAATATTCATAAGTCTCTATTATTCTTTTTCCAAAACCCGTGTCCAAATCAGGCACACCTTTACTAATAATATTTTTTATTTCATTTAATTCTACATGGTCTACCCATGGAAGATTAGTAGATTGTACCACCCTTGACTTGAGTCCGAATAAACTTGGTAAAGTACCTACCCCATAGTTACTCCTAGCAACAAGTAGAGAATAATCCTTGACACATACAGTATTTATACATGATACCAATTCATTATAAAACATACTCTCCATATCATTGAATGCTTCCACATAAGGTAAAGCCTGAAACTCTGTTTGTGGAAAAGTAACGCTAAGTGGTATAAAATCAACTTTCTTATAGGATAGTGCATCTTCAATTGTTTTTTCCACCATATCCAAATGGTCCATATCAATTTTATCTTCTAAATATTGTAACACTCTCTGACAATTCATCTAATCACCTTTTCCCTCTAAAGATTAATATAGATATAATATATCACGCAGTTTTTTTAAGTACTTAGCTTATATTTGAAAAAACATTGCATATATTGTTTTATTTGCTATATTTGTTATATTAGATAAAATATATGGGTAATAGGTATAATAACAAAGCATTTACTCGTTGAAATTACAACAAGTAAATGCTTTAATATAAAATTTAGTATGATTTAATTTTACAATTATATATTAAGATTAGTTACCAAATGGAACTAAAACAGCTTCAGAGAAGTTACCAGCATAATCTTCTAAGATTATTTCAATCTCTCCTGAACTACCTTGAACTCTTAAATTGGTTAAATCGTCTACACCTCTTATAGCATATTGTGCCCCGTTTTTAAATGTAATAGTTCTACCATTTTGTTTGGCATATAAGTGCCACCAATCTTTTGATGTTGGTCCTGTGAGTTCCACTCTGCCATAATTATATATAGCTTTTCCTTCATAGACATCAGAGTATGTATCTATTAACTGTCCTGAATAATCTGTATAACTTATAATATTTCCATTATCATCTAGTGCTGATAACCTTAAAGTATATCTGGTACCATCTGTTACAGGCACAGTTATTGTTCCTTGACTTGTATTTTCATTAAATGTTTCGTTATAACTACTGTCATTATTACTATAATTCAAAGTAACCTCTGCTTTGACCATATTACTTGAGTTAGGATTATTCCAAGAAACATCAAGATAACCGTCATTTTCAACTACTTCTATATTACTTATAGCTTGAGAAAAATCTCTTTCTATAACTGCCCCAGGACTTTCAACACCATCTGCACCTACAGCTGTCAATTTAATTGTTACTATTCCAGTAGGATTATATAATGATTTTATGTAATATTTATCATCATAGGTACCTCCTAAGTATACTTCTTTTCCATCGCTGTATTTTGCATATACATTATATTTTTGCACCTTACTATAATCATCCATATCCCAAGAAATATACATTTCAGATGAATCAAAAGCACTATCAATCTTTAATCCTGTAGGAGCATCAAGTTTTTCGCAAGTTGAATCTGTAATTTTGATCTCTCCAATATTCATTTGATATCCTTGAACTTGTCCATTAGCAGGTTCAAATGATAAGCCAAAGGCTGCTATTTGTCTTCCTTTGTAATTCTGTAGATTCAATGTTTTAGTCTTCCATTTATTAGTTTGAGTTCCCGATGAAGGAATTTCAATATATTCTACTGTTTCTGGCGCATCTTTAAAGATAAGTCCTAAGCTCATTTTTGATCCGTCAGTTGCAGAAGGCTTACTAAATGTAATATATGCTTTTGAATCTTTTGATACATCAAGGTCTGTTTTGTATAAACGCAAGAAATTATTTGATTCCAAATCACCTTTTACAACAAGAGAACTTCCTCCGTTATATCCACCTATTTGGTCTAATTCAAAAGCTGGGTTGTATTTGTTACCATAGTCAAAATCAACTCTTAATGTTTCTCCATTTTCATGACTTGAACTAATCCACCACTGCCATGTTGGTAAGATATCTTGAATATTGATATTAGCCCATTCATTATCATTAGAGACTTCACCATTAACAAAATATTGTAATCCATGTCCAGTATTGAAGTTAGTATAGAAATTACCACCATTAATTACAGATCGCTCTGATATAAATGCTGCTAACCCTGGCCATGATTGATAATTTTTACCTTCTAGGTCATTTCCAGCATTAGGTTTTGCTCTATCAGGATTATTAGCTGTCAAGTATGGATTGGTTGTTGCATCTAGTATATTTCTTAATAATTCTTCTCGTTCTTCCTGTGTATAATCTGTTGTTGGATGACTTGCATAACCACTATTATTACTATAATAAGGCTGGTTCATTGAGCCTGACCACCAAGTTCTCTCTCTAGCAAATATGTATTTTTGATACTCTGAATCACTTCGCCTGTTTTCATTGTATGAATTATTTCCTGTATGTCCAAAAGCTTGCTCATCAAGTCCACTCCATACCATTTCTGTACCTAAGTGAGCTATAGCTGTTCTTGGAACAAGATTATCATCTAGAGTATTATATATTGAACCTCTTCTACCTGAAAAACCTGTTTGTCCTGCTTCCAATGTATTGAAAACAGTTTCTCTTGGGTCAAGACCTAGAGATTCCATTATTGACACTGAACCATTAACCATTGATTTACTTGGATCGGGATTCATATATAATGAACTAGCCGCTTGGTCTCTGTCAGGATGTTTAACCCAGTTACTGAATTCTGTTGCATCTTTGTTATAATAATTAATACTACCCCATGATCTTTCATTAAATTGTCCATATAAATTAGAAGCATATACTTGAACATATATACCTTGGGAAGTCATAGCAGCTATAAATTCCTCATATAAAGGCATATAAGAAGAAGGTAATCTCTCTTCAGCATTAACAAAATACCCATCAAACCCATAATACTTACAAATCTCAACTAACTTGTCAGCTAAAGGAAATCTTCCATTTTCATCTTTATAAACAAAATCTTCTGTATGCTCAGCTCTTGGGAAGAATATACATCCTAACGTCATAACACCGTTTTTATGAGCTGCATTAGTGTATGCAGGATTAGGAAGATTCAATACACCAAATTCATATTTACGCTCCCACCAAGGTGCATCGGGAACGAATAAGCTGTCAGGTGCTGGTTCTGTTACCATTCCATGCCACGCCGCATGATAATCCAAGTACTGCCAGAAATTCAATACATTCTGAGCAAACTTATCATTATACTGGTAAGAGTTAAAGAAATCATTACCATAATCACCTGCTAGAGTCAAACTCTTAACATTTTGATCTAGCATTGGATTAGCTTGAGTAGCTTGGAAAGATACATTACGTTGTCTAAGTGGTACTTTTGCACGCATAAAATCATAATATTCATCTTGTTCAGGTGTCCAATCCAAGATATCCTGTTTACAATATCCATGTATAGAAGGTTGATTATCACCTTTGTACCCTTGTTCCCCCTCTCTAGGCGGCATTGTATCACCACCTGCAAATACATCTGTTAACATAGTCACTGTCAACATTGATACCATCAGTAAAACTGACAAAATCTTTTGTTTCTTCATACCCATTCTCCTTTGTTTAATATATTTTTAAATTTTCATGTTATAGAAAACTTAAATTTGATAAGAAAACCCTTTAACATATTAATCAAATTTTAACAATGTATTTTAATATATTATAACAAAATATAAGTTATTATGTCAAAAGTTTTATATATTAAATTATTGCATATTTTATGAAATATTACATTAAATGTACTCTCAAAGGCTTATATTCCCTATATTTGCGCACAAAAAATGTTAATTAATATTTCACAAAAAAATTTTATCAACTCTATTTTGGTGACTAATTGTTAAAACATATTTTTAACTTTATTTAACATTTGATAAAACCCAGGAAATTTACGTTTATATTAGAACCAATATACTAGTACAAATCGCAAATTTTGTACTTGATAAATACTGTAAAGTGACGTAAACTTATACTTATCGGTAGGAAACTTATTAATTCAAAAAAATATATTGGACTTATTAAATGCTGGTGCCTAAGTTCAATATATAATAAGTTTTATTATGTAATCGGAAGGAGAACCAACATGAACGTATGTGAAAAATTTTTAAATTATGTAAAGGTAGAAACTACTTCAAACGAAGAATCTGAGACTTGCCCAAGTACTGCTGTCCAACTTGATCTTGCTAAAATACTAGTTGAAGAATTAAACATTCTAGGACTTGAAGATATATCACTTGATGACAATGGTTACATCATGGCTACACTAAAAGCAAACACTGACAAAGATATTCCATCCATCGGATTCATTTCCCATATGGATACATCACCAGATATTAGCGGTAAAGATGTTAAACCACGTATTATCGAGAACTATGATGGTGAAGATATAGTGCTTAACGAAACTCTTAAAGTAGTTTTATCAACAAAAGAGTATCCATCTCTTCTTAATTATAAAGGAAAAGATCTAATCGTTACAGATGGTACAACTCTTCTAGGTGCTGATGATAAAGCAGGTGTTGCAGAAATAATGTCAGCAATGGAATACCTAATAAATCATCCAGAAATTAAACATGGTACTATAAAAGTAGCATTCACTCCTGATGAAGAAATAGGAAGAGGTACTGATAAATTTGATGCAGAAAAATTCGGTACTGATTTTGCTTATACTGTTGATGGTGGAGAAATAGGAGAGCTTGAATACGAGAACTTCAATGCAGCTAATGCTTGGTTAACAATCAACGGTAACAATATTCACCCAGGTTCAGCTAAAAACAAAATGCTTAGCGCTATGGAAATAGCCTTTGAATTTGATGGAATGTTACCTCCTAATGAAAGACCACAATTTACTGAGGGTTATGAAGGATTCTATCATCTTGTAAGAATGGGTGGTAATGTTGAACAAGTTAAAATGGTATACATCCTAAGAGATCATGACAAAGAGTTATATTATAATAAAAAAGATTACTTCACTAATGTAGTCAACTATCTTAACCTAAAATACGGAGACAACACTGTTGAATGCGATTTGAGAGATATGTATTTCAACATGAAAGAAAAAGTAGAACCAGTAATGCACATTGTGGAAACAGCTACAGAAGCTATGAAAGCTGTTGGTGTTGAACCAATCATCGTGCCTATCCGTGGCGGTACTGACGGTTCAAGATTATCATATATGGGAATTCCTTGCCCTAACCTATTTACAGGCGGACATAATTTCCATGGTAAATACGAATACATTTGTATACAATCAATGCATAAAGCAGTAGAAACCATAGTAAAAATCATAGAATTATACGCACAAAAATAATTAATTAGCCTAGCTTAATACTCATCCTTACAAAAATGTAAGTTACCTCTTTATTTTGTAATCTATTTGAATGGAATAATTAGTCCAAGTAGAATACAATGTTAGTATAAGCTGATAAAGAGCTAATTACTAACGGGAGGTAACTGATATGAAGAATTTCTTAAAAAAATCATTAGCGATATTTGGGATATTATTCCTGATGGTATTAACATATAGTCAATTCTATAATCCAAGCAACGAGAATTATACTTTGGATCATAGTTTGAAAACTCAAATTTCAAGTAGGACATCCAATTATGTGGAACTTGATAAATTACCTAAAAATCTAATCAATGCAACTATTGCAATGGAAGATAAAAGATTCTATCGACATGGTGGTTTTGATATTCTAGCAATAATGAGAGCGGCAATAATGGATATAAAAGAAGGTAGATTCGCACAAGGCGGCAGTACAATAACACAACAGCTTGCCAAGAATCTTTTTCTCAGCAGGCAGAAATCACTGACAAGGAAGTTTCATGAAATCATTATTGCATCGAAACTAGAGCGGATGTTTACAAAAGAAGATATATTGGAAATGTACCTGAATATCATCTACTACGGTGCAGGTGCTCATGGAGTGAATGATGCATCTAATGTATTTTTCTCAAAAAATGTGAGTAATCTTACTCTTGAGGAATGTGCAATGTTGGCTGGTTTACCCCAAGCCCCTAGTAGATATAACCCTGTAGAACATATGGAAACAGCTAAGAAAAGACAAAAAATAGTTATGAGTGTTATGTTGAAGAATGGATATATTAGATAAAGTACTTTTTAAAAAATAGACAACGGTCGTATGTTGAAATCATATATAGTGATAATCACTCTCGTTACATTTGTTGTCCTTAGCTGTTTTAAAGGAATGACAACAAGCTGTAAAAATCGTTCTTATCACTATATATGATTTTCTTTATATTTACCACTCTTGAGCCAGTTAAAAAATATGGCTTTAGCCTTTAAAAGGGACTTACTAGCCCCTTTTGATATAACTGATTATTTGTTTTGTTTTTCGATTCCTGCTAGGAAATGTTCGTAGACACTGTATTCTTTTGAACTATCTATAAGAACTGCATTTACACATTTCTCGTAGAAGTTGGCTGGTCCGATTCCTCCGATTATTGCATATATATAGCCTTCGTCTTTTAGAGCATTAAGAGAGCGTAATAATAATGCTTTTCCTATACCTTTACCACGATATTCCTCTGATACTCTAGTAGGTCCAAAAAAATCAGGTGCTGTAGCGTTATAACAAGCATATCCGATTATTTCACTACCTTTTGCGGCAATAAAACATGATATTGGATTGTTAGAAAAACATACATCGCATTCCCCTGCTGCATTAATACTGGAATGCTCTTTTACCCATTCTACAATACGGTATTTATCAGGAGCCAAGGCTCGAAAGATTTTGATATCCTCCTTCTCAAGACGCTCCAATTCATTATGATAATCTTCAATATGTAATAGATTAACTAACATATCTGCCATAATAAAAACCTCATTTCTGTATTATTGCTTTTACTTAGCATGCATTTTTCATTACATTTTTACTGGTAGAACACCATGTAACTCATAAGTTTCTTCAAATAATTCACCTAATGCTCTTAAGCTGTTAAGTGTATATTCATAAGCAGCAATACCATAAACATTATCAGGAAGACTTCTTAGGTCATAAGGATTCCTTAATGCTGTAACTATGATATTGGTATTATTGACAGCTGCTTTTTTTATTAATTCAAGTTGTCCTTTATATAGGTGACCATTGTAAGTACCTATTATAATAGAACTGTATGATTTTGCTTCTTTTAATATATCATCAATCTCTTCCTCATCAGGATCAGGTGACATGATAACCCCCTGTCCGCCAAATCGTTCTACCATGAAATCAGAAAAACTTAGAGTGTAATCGTTTTTGTTGGATACATTAGTTGCTCTAAAAGGTAGACTTCCAATAAATAGAGGTTTGTCTCCAAGTTCTGGCAGGTTCTTAGTTGGCATTTGTACTGGAGTTATAGTCTCTTTTAACATTTTATAAACATATTCTTTTCCATCGTCTTCATCAAATGTAATTTCTTCCACCTTATCAACAAACTTTTCTTTCCATGAGAATATCTTATCAAGTGATTCGTCCATTTCTTCTATAGAAAGCTCTCCTTGTTGGAAAGCATCAACAAGAGCATCTGATGCTTCTCGTGCAAATCTAGCTGTATGTGAAATACAAATCAAGTCAACACCTGCATTCATAGCCTGCTTGATACCTTCTACAGTACCATAGTTCTTTTGGATTGCTTTCATTTCCATACAATCACTGATAACTAATCCTTTGAATTCTATTTTATCCTTTAACAATCCTCTAATGATTTTCCTGGACATGGTGGCTGGTAGATTATCAGTCTCAATCTTAGGGAATAAAATATGAGCTGTCATAATAGCTGGAATACCTTCTTTTATCATTTGTTTGAAAGGTATCAACTCACACTTTTCAATCTCTTCCAATGACTTATTAATCTGTGGTAATCCAAGATGTGAATCAACGTTGGTATCACCATGTCCTGGGAAGTGTTTAGCTGATGCCATTACTCCACCATCCAACAGACCTTTTGTCATAGCTGATGCATACTCTGCCACTTTCTCAGGATTATCACCATAGCTTCTGACACCTATTACAGGATTATCCATGTTGGAATTAATATCACCTACAGGAGCTAGGTTAAAATTGACACCTAGCTTCATTAATTGTTTTCCTGTAATCTTACCTGCTTGATATGCATAATCCACATTGTTTGTAGCCGCTATTGCCATTGCTCCTGGAATATTGACATTATCATCTTGTAACCTTGTTACCATTCCGCCTTCTTGGTCTATTGCAATGAATCCACCTCTTCCAGTATTCTTTCTGATTAGGCTCTGCAAATCTTCACACATTTTCTTTAACTGAGGACCACTTTCTATGTTATTTTTGAACAGTATAATATTAGAAACTTTGTAATCTTCAATCAATTCAACAATCTCATCATTTATTTTTGTACCTGAAAAGCCAACAACTAGACGTTGTCCAATCTTTTCACGTAGTGTTAAATTCATAATTTCAGTCTCCTTTTTAAATACAGATATATCTAATAATCATTATAGTGCATATGCCTCTATGACACGTGATATATGCCCATCAGCTTCCACTAAAGCTTTTTCTGCTTTTTGCATGCCCATGTTGCACTTAATCATGACAATTGCAGTTTTTGCAGAGTATCCACATCTTTCCAAGACTTCTCTAGCCTGACAATCATCTGCACCAGTAGCACTTTTTACTATGGATACAGTACGTTCAAATAACTTTTCATTACTTGCTTTTACATCTACCATCAAGTTGCCATATACTTTTCCTAGCTTTATCATGACAGATGTACTTAACATGTTTAGTACCATTTTTTGAGCTGTACCACTTTTCAATCTAGTTGATCCTGTTATTACCTCAGCTCCTGGTAATGGAACAATAGCAACATCACTAAGCTCATTCAATTTTGACCCATTGGAACAAGTCAGACTTATGGTCTTAGCACCAATACTGTTAGCATAGTCTACAGCACCTAATACATATGGAGTCCTTCCACTTGCGGCAATACCCACTAATACATCTTTCTCAGTAAAACCTAGAGAACGTAAATCCTCAGCTCCAAGCTGGAAGTTATCTTCTGCTCCTTCTACTGCTTTGATGATAGCTCCCATACCTCCTGCTATTATACCTTGTATGAGTTCAGGTTCAACTCCAAATGTAGGAGGGCATTCTACAGCATCCAAGATACCTAGACGTCCTGAAGTTCCACAACCGCAATAAATCAATCTTCCTCCATCAGCAATCTTCTCATATATGATATCAACTGCTTCTGCAATATCAGGCAATACCTTTTGCACTGCACCAGCAACTTTTTTATCTTCATCATTCATCAACTGTAATACTTCTATAGTTGTTAAAATATCTATGTTTTTTGTGCGTTCATTTTTCTGTTCTGTTTCTATATCACTTAGTTTTACCATTGTCTTTCACCTCTTTTAACCTTTTACAGAGCCCACTGTAAGCCCTTTAACAAAATATTTTTGTAAGAATGGATATAGAATTATTATTGGTAGTGTTGATGTAATAATAACTGCTGATTTAATTGAAATCGCAATGGTTGCCTTATCAGCTGAACCTGCTGCATCACCAAGCATTGAAGTTCCATTAACTATATTTCTCAAAAATAGCATTACTGGAAACTGATCTGTATTCAAATAAATTAATCCATTAAACCAATCATTCCAGAAGAATACTGCTGTATATAATCCAATGGTTGCCAATGCAGGCTTGGAAAGAGGTACAATAATCCTTCTTAGAATACCAAAATATCCTAGACCATCAATTAATGCAGCTTCTTCAATTTCATTAGGTATTGATTTGAAAAAGTTTATAAGTATAATCAAATTGAATTGATTGATTGCAAATGGAAGTAACATTGCAAAACGTGTTCCTGTCAATCTAAGGCTTGATATAAGTAGATAGTTAGGAATTAAACCACCTGAGAAAAACATTGAGAACACAACTAGTTTCATTGCAATTTTCTGTCCCTTTAAATGATGCTTTGATAAAGGATATGCAAATAGTGTTGTCATACATAATGAAATGAATGTTCCTACAGTTGTGTAGAAAATCGTATTTCCATATGCTTTAAAAAAGTTAGGATAAGAAAAAATCTGTTTATATGCTTCAAAATTCATTCCAACTGGAATAAATGATACTTCATTATTAATAATAGCTTTTGGTGCTGAAAGAGATACCGCAAGCATGTATAGGAAAGGTACTAAACATATTAGAAGCACAAAAATCATTACTACGTAGATTATTACATCAAATATGATATTACCTTTTGTACGATACGTTTTCATATAGACCCCCCTAGTAAATTCCATCACCGGTAATTTTCTTACTGATTGAATTTGATGATGATACCAATATTACGCCGATAATCCCGCTGAATAATCCAATAGCAGTCGCATATGAATAATTCTGATTAGCAAGACCTGTTCTATAAACTAATGTGTCAATGATGTCACTTACCTGAGAATTGGAAGGTGTATACATCAATAGTACTTTCTCGAATCCTAGACTCAACATACGTCCAACGTTTAGGATCAATAAAACCATGATTGTTGGCAAAATAGAAGGTATTGTCACATAGATTATCTGTTGTAATCTATTGGCACCGTCAATCTTGGCTGCCTCAAATAAATCTGCACTGATACCTGTTATTGCCGCTAGATAGATAATTGCTGTCCATCCTGTGAACTGCCATGTATCTGTCAATATGTACAACCATCTGAAATATTTTGCTTCATTCATAAAATATATTGGTTTTATACCAAATGTACTTTGTAAAAAGTTGTTGATAAGCCCTGAACTAGGTGAAAGTAATTCTCCTAATATTGCTATAACTACTACAGTAGAAATAAATCTTGGCATATATGAAACTGTCTGTACTGTTTTCTTGAAACGTACATTTCTTACTTCATTCAATAGGATTGCAAATATAATAGGTATAGGGAAGTTAACGATTAAATTCCCAAGAGAAATGGTTAATGTGTTACGGAATGCTCTCCAAAAAGCTGGATCCTGCATGAACATCTTAAAATACTTGAAGCCTACCCACTTGACACCATATGGTCCCATACCTGGTCTGTATCTTCTGAATGCCAATATATTACCGAACATGGGAATATATTTGAATACTATGAAGTAGATCAATGGCAATACCATCATTGCATATAACTGCCAATAACGTCTTAAATGTCTCTTGAAATTACTCTTCTGTAAGGATGCACTATCGTAGGAATTTTGTTTTTTGCGTCTAGCCATCTGCTGACCTCCTTGCTTTATAAAGGCCGCCCTCTAATCAAAATGAGGGAAGCCCTTATATGTTTAATGATTATTTTGCTAAGTTTTCGTTATATATTTTGCAGAATTCTTCTATTTTCAATGACTTCATTTCTTTTACGTAAGTGTCCCAATCTTTTTCTACGTCTTTTTTACCTGTGATAAATGCATCAGCCCAAACTTCAAATGTATCAAATAATGGAGTTTGTAATACACCGGCATCTTCTGCTTTCATATCATCAAATAATGGTGTTGGAGGAATCGCTTGGATTACGTCTCCCATAGCCGCTACTTCTTTGTTGATACGAGCATAGTTCTCATCATATTTTGTCATTTCACGTTCGTTGACCCAAACCATTTGAGTTACATCTGATCCACAACCATATTTAACTTGAAGACTCTTGTAGATTCCTTCTGCTGAGTTAACAAGTTCGTCTGCATATTTAACTTTTCCATTTTCTTCTGTATAAGTTTTACCTTCAACACCTAAGCACCAAAGTTTTGCACCTTCTTCTGAGAAGAAAACTTTATCAATTGTTCTTACAACTCTTTCAAAATCATCACGTTTTGCAGTCTTAGCTGGGAATATGATTCCTGAGCCTGTACTACTCTTAGGCTGGTGATGAGCACCTGCTGTTCCTTCTAATGATGGGTACATCTGTAATTTATAACCATCTATTTCAGTTGAACCTTCAAGTCCACCGATTTGATCATAGTATGCATATGTAGCCATTGATTTTCCTGTAGCCATCTTTTGTGACCAGATATCTCCATTGATTGGATCTGCCATCTCTGGGTCAAGTAAACCTTCAGCATATAGTTTTGCAAGATAGCTTATGTACTCTTTGTAACCTTCACTGATTGCTCCTGGGAAGTATTCTTTTTTGTCATAATCGTAGCTTAATGTATTAGTTCCTGATGAACCGTTTTTACCAAGACTTACACCATATGAAGGCATTGTCATACGATAAAGAACACGAGGTCCAGCTAAGATAGTAAGTGGATATGAATCAGGGTTTTTAGCTTTGTAAGCTTTTAAAATCTTATATAAGTCATCAAATGTCTTAGGTGCTTCAAGTCCTTCAGCTTCTAAGAAGTCTTCTCTTAAGATAAGACCACCATCATAGAATGGTACATCATATAGACTTGGTAAGTAATAACGTTTTCCATCAGCTAATTTTAATTTATCAACTGTATCTTGTAATCCAAATGATTCAACACGTTTATTGAAGTTAGGTGTGAATTCAGAGTAATCACTGATTGGAACTATAGCACCATTAAGTGCAAGTGAAGCATTTTCACCTTTTGTTGATTGATATAAAATAACGTCAGGTGTATTAGTTCCTGTGTTCAATGCTAATGAAACTTTTGTGGAATAGTCAGCGATAGGAATTACTTCCCAATCAAATTCTACATTGAACATTTCCTCTGCTGCTTTTACAGTTAACCAATCATCTTGGAAAGGAAGTGTTGCATTATCTGAATAATAGATTCTAATTTTTACTGGTTTTTCTGTTTCTTGATTATCTTGATTTTCTGTTTGATTCTTAGATGAATCAACTACCTTTTTATCTTCTGCTTCTTTTTTTCCACAAGCAGTAAATAAAGCCATTACCATTGTTACCACCAATATGAGTGATAGAAATTTTTTCATAATAACATCCTCCTAAGTATTACTTTTTAAATTACATTTCAAAAAGATATAAGCCTCTGAAAAATTATTTCATGTTTTTTAGTAAAATCTTGTATCTTTTTTTCATACTAGTATACTAGCACTATTTTCTCATTAAGTCAATATCTTTTTTTCACATTTTCGTTAAATTGATTCAAGTTAATTTTTGTTTTTTGTTTATACTGCACAACACTAAATCATCAAAACCTGTGCTAATTAGCTTTTTATGCTACTTCAAGATGTCTTGTAATAAGTCTATAATATAGAAGCCAAGGGGTTTTATATTATGAATTATTATTGACATTATAACACATTTGTACTACTAACCAAAGGAATAATGTCATATTAAAGTAGAATAATAGAAATATTAAGTATTTTAGTTATGATTATGTTGATTGGAGTATTATTATGATCCTGTAGTAGTACAACCAATTCTCCAGACCAAAACTTATGAAATTGAATTTCATGATAAGGGATATTATTTGTTGGAGATAGAGACTAAAGAATGAGAATATAAATAGCAGGGGAATAAATCCTCTGCTTTTTATATTATATCAGTTAATATTTATAATATAGTAAGTTCTTTTAGTAGTTTGATACAATCTGTATATCCTGCTATGTATAGACTTTCATTGATACAAGCATCTCTTTCTAATTTTGTTGTTATATAGTTCTCAATGAATACTTTGTCTTTTTCGTCCAGAGAGTTGATGATTTGATTGAATTTGTCTTTGTATCTATCTACGTAACACTCCAACTCCTGATATTCTAAATCAGTTTTGATTAATTCTTGATATGTTGTTCTACGCATTTCAGCTGCGAAATTGCTAAAGCACTCGTTTACGTCTGCCATGTTATTATACCTCCTAGTATTGAATTACTATCAGAAACAGGGTATAATGTATTTATCGCTATTTTTGATAGTTGGTGTTGAGAAGTGGTGTTTTTTGCTTGGTTGGCATGCACCGCTTCTTTTATTTGTTTTTTAGGGACATGATACCTTTTTTTCGGCAAATATATCCCTCCTTTCTACCGACAAAGCTGTTTCACTACTTTTTCACCGACAAAAGTCAAATGAGTTTAAAAGAGTCATCACCTACCTTACAATTAATAATGTACTTACTACGACTAGTGTTATATGCATGAAATGTTAAAAAAATATTATTCACCAGTACATTATTATGTGTATATGTACACTTAATTATATCTTATGTAATGTATTTTGTAAACCTTTAAATTTCTATAGAATAAATTATATTGTTATAAGCTATGTTTTAGTGTATAGTATTAATATATCTGAATTAGAAGGTGTGATTTGTATGGATTTATCTATGGGCGAAAAAATACGTATTGTTTTAAGACGTAAAAAAATGACAATTACTGATTTAGCAACTGCCATTGGTACAACAAGACAAAACTTAACAAATAAATTAACTAGAGATAATTTCTCTGAAAAAGAACTTCATCAAATTGCAAAAGCTCTTGATTGTAGGTATGAAGGATATTTTATTTTTGATGATGATGAATATGTATAGGTGTCATTAACTTATATATTCACATCATCTTTTTAATATATCTATCTTTTACTTTTTCTCTACAGGTCTTTTTTTAATTTTGATTAATTCTTTTATATCATTTAATTCTGTTTTATTTAATACCCTGTAATGAATCCATCCTCCGCTACCGCAGGGGTATCTATTTTCCCATAAATCATTAGTTTTTGGTAACATATCAGGAAGTTTCTCAAGTAGTTTTGGCAATTCATTCTTTCCTATTTGAATAGTTACTGTAAAAGCTTCTTTTTCATAAAATACGTAGCACAGATGCTTACTTTTATGACTGTATTTTGTTCCCCAACCGTAGTTATTTCCAAAAGGAAATTTGAGTTCAGATATAATATCATAGTTGTTGGATAGGAATTGTTCTAATTCTTGGAGTAGTGTAATTCCATTATCACCTATGGTATCGTATATTTGGTTGATTGTTGGTTGGTTGTTTTTATCGAGTAGACGTTCATACATACCTAATCCCCCTATTATTGTAATAATATATTTTTATTTAGTTTTAGTCCATTCTTTTATGAAGTCCCACTCTTTTATAGTTCCATCGGAATTTAGTATAAATATGCATATCCATTCATTATCCGCTAGTCTAAGACTGCCAACAATAACAAATTCTGCTACCTTTTATTACTTTAATTTCATTAACTGCTTCTTTATAAAATGCCATATTCATTTTGAATATATACTTCTTCTCTTTTCTTAGGATTCACTTTTACAGTAACTTTTTTGCCTAGTACAATAGTATGAATCATATGCATTGGTACTAAGAAATCTTTTGTCACTTGATAAGCTTCACCTTGATAATACGGAATATCAATCGTAATCTTATAAGACTTAACTCTATTGATTTTCGTATGGGTATCCACTACATTTGAAATGGTCCCTTCAGTTGCATCATATGTAGAAAAATCAATATTCTTACGTTTATTCAATTTCAATGATTTAACAATTGCAGCAATAATTAGTGGAATACACAAGATAAGTGTCCCTCCATGTAACATGATAGACAGCTTTGCAACTGATACACCTCCACCAATCTCCATTGTCGCATTCCCAATATCGCCACCAAGAGCACCAATTAAAAACACATGCACTTTTAATTGATAAATAATGTAGCCAACCATAATAATTAAATAAGTAATTGGCAGTACTGTTAATTTAATAATAATATTTGAATCTACAAGCATAGAGCCCATCATAAATACCATCGTAAGTACAAAAAACACCACAACACTTTTTAATAATATTATACCAATACTACCTGAAATAAAAATGCCAACAAGTGGCACTAATGCTCCCATTATCCCAGATAATATCCCAAATATCATAGTCAATCTTCTTAATTTTATCTTCACCTAACTTCTCATCTCCTCGTTATATGTTCTCCACAATATAACGAGTATACATTAATTCACAAAAAAATTCTATACCACCAGTCTATTATTTTTATCTGGCATACATTCTATTTGTCCTCTTAATCCTGTGAAATACCCCAACTAAAACCTCAGTTATTTATGGTACGACTCACCATTGTTATCCTAACCTTTATTTATTATTTTAAATACTTTTTCTTACTTTATTCTATAATTCCTTTCGTTAAGCATATTATACATTTTAGAATAATTATGTAATCGATTCTACTCAAAAAAACAATGAGTAAGAATTAACTAATCGTCGCTATAAGGGTTATCCATTCAATTCATTATTTGTTTATCTTTCCTTATAATATTAGTTAGTATCTGACCATTTCTTAATGAAGTCCCAATCTCTAATAGCTCCATCGTTATTTAATATATCTAAATAAACTCCATCCCCTTTACCTACTTGCCAGATGGCTTGGGCGGAATTGGGTTTGTCTGATATATTATTTGTTTTTACGTACTCAAAGAATTTGTCTTTACCTTTTCCATATGTCTCTGAGACGTAGGCTACTAAGTATATGTCAATACAGCTAGCTCCAAAATCAGATGGTAGTCCATCTAGGATATGTTTTCTTATTATATTTACCCATTCAGTTTCTGGTGAGTAAATTATCTGTGATTTTATATCTTCAATGTTATATGCTTTGTAACTTCTTTTTTCCCATTGTTTTAGTTTAGAAAAGTCTCCATGATATTGCACCAGTTTGTGTAGCATGTTTTTTAAGTTGCATACTGTGGGGATGATATTTTCATTAATGTTTCTTCCTCTTAGACTATTAGGTAAATTATAATTGATTGCCTTTTTATCATTACCATTCTCATTAACCGACTTATTGTTATGTAAATAATATCTAATCCTCTTTGTAGCACCATTTCCTTTAGGTGGATTATAAAGTATATCATATTTAATATTATTTCCTAAAGATGTCATAGCATTACATATCATTGGCATTCTATTAAACAAGCCAATTTCTTTGCTTAATTCTCCAGATACAATTTCAAAGTACTCTTTTCCTTCTTGTTGTGCTTTCTCAAGTTTTCTTACTATGTATTCTCTAATTTCTGAGGTCTTACTTATTTGGGGTTGAACATTTTTACCATTATTTTGTTTTTGTTTGCTTGCTATGATAGAATGTACTTTCTTATCTTCTTCTAACATACTATAGCATTTATCCTTATTAAATCCTAGATATCCAAAATATATATCTAATAATTTCATTGGTGGGTAATAAAATTTCTCATCATATGATTTAATTTTTATTTTATTAAAGCATGTTTCATTCGACTTATAAAATTCTTGAATATCTACTATAGATTCTAGAGATAATTCACCCACCTCTATGTTATGCATCTTTAAACCTCTAATAAAGCCTTCATTATATGTAGGAACGCATCCATAAATCCCTAAAATAATTTTGGTTGCTAATGAATCTGAAACATTTATATCTACTGATATTCCATTAATTGTTGAAATATTATTCATATATGAATCTTTAACCTCATTTACGAGTTTCATCAATGCTTTAGGATCCTTTATAACATTTCTATTATTAACTAGAAAATAATTATAATTTTTATTCATTACTATATTTTTAATTAAATATTTATGTATTTTATAGTCTTTGTAGTGCAAAAAAGAATTACTAAACAGCTCGAAATTTGCTAAGTAATATGCAAGATTCAGACATGCTAAATCCATATTTTTTAGTTTATATCTATTAGAACTATTTGTATAATTCTTAAAAAAGAGATAGCAATGCTCCCAAGATTTATTAGCATGATATTCATCAATTCTCATTTGGTTATAATAGTTCTGAATTATACTTCTATCAATCAAATCAATCTCTCCTTCAGATAATTAACTATTAATATTGTGTTTTATTAAAATTATTTTTTTAAAATGTTCTTATTTTTATATTATTATTCAATTATATGCAATAATTAATTATAACATATATTATAATTATTTTGTATATATTTCTATATTTCAACAACATTCACCTTATATCAAATCCATATTTAAACCTATGTATACCAAAGCCACACATCTGCACTTTCTTCCCTATTTACTAATACCTAATGATCTAATAAAAAAAGACCTTCCCACCGGAAAGTCTCGACCATTATTCATATTCCCCCATATATCTAATCTTAATAGCACTAAGTGCCAATTCAAAATTAAAATCATCTAACCCTTGAAACAGATTAATTAATGAATCATCATTTTCTTTAATTAATACATACGCTAATGTTAATAATTTTATAGATGTCTCATCATATAATTGATTACTATTAACACACTCTTTTCTCATTACTCTTTTATCAAAATCATATATTTGATACAATTTATTATACAAATCATCATTACCAGCAACTATGTAAAACAACGACTTTCTTTTAGTATCTAATAACTCTGTACCATCCCTCTCAACTAATTGAATAAATCTTCTCATATGCAATTTGTTTCTTATAAACATTTACCATCACCTTTATCATTTGCTTCACTTTCTTTTTTAAGCACTAAATACTTAGCTAAGTTTAGTACTAACATCCTTTGTTTTTTAGATAATTTTGATGTCAATTTAATTAATTCTTGTGAATCTTGTTTATATCCCATCTTCCTTAAAACGCCTCCTATAATGTTTGTTAAAAACATTATATTCCTTCTATATGTTCTTGTCAATCACAAAAATTAATTTTATAGTTCTTGACAAACACTTTTTTCTCTTCTATACTCTTTCTATGGAGGTGTTTATTATCCGTTCACGTATAAAGGAATTAAGGAAAATATTAGGTATTAATCAAGATCTTTTTGCTAATAGAATAAGTATGAGTCGCTCTAATTTAGCCAATATAGAAAATGGGAATGTTTCTCTGACAGATAGGGTAAAAAATAATATAATAACTGAATTCAATGTTAACGAAGAATGGTTTGTAACTGGAAAAGGTGAGGTTTTCAATAATATTACTTCTAACTTAATAGACCAATTAATTAAAGAGAATTCACTTGATGAAATTGACAAACAAACATTAACCTATTTTATCCAACTTGATGAAGCTAGTAGAAAACAAGTTTTAGGATATATTCATCGTTTGTTGGAAGAAAAGAATATTAATAATATATAAAATTAAATAACATCCCATCTAATTTACCCTTAGAATGGGATGTTTATAATAACTAACGCTTCATTCACTTACAAAGAGTACTTAATGCTTTTGATTATTATAACCTAGATGTTTCACACACAAATATGATATAATCCTATAATGATATTGTTTTAAGATTTTAATACCTTATCAATATGCCAGATTCTCTTTAGTCATATCACCTGTATTAACATTAATAACAAAATGCCATCTACTTCTACCGTAATCATCAACATTATTTTCTCCTCCATCACATACAATTGAAGGTTGGTTCTTATAATTAGATAAATACATAAATTTATACCCTTTAGGTGGTTCCTTCTCAAATACTAGCCTACCATCCAAAGTAAAACCTTTTATATTTATAGCAGTTTGATTTGGACCTGTAATTATAATTATTACATTCTGTTCAATATAAATTTGAGCATTCAAAGTATTTTTACAATGAATTTCTACAAGTTGGTTTTGATGTATCCAACTGATTTTACCACTCACCTTGTCAAATATAAATATTCTTTTCCCTTCAAAAGATAGATTATAGACTTGATCTCTAGAGTAATTTTGTCCTGCCTCAACATAAACATAATTTTTCTGTAAATCAACAGAAGCAAAGTATGCATTCTCAAACGTTTCTTTAATGACTTTTCCATTATATATCCAACTTACACTTTGATTTTGGCTATCCCAAACAAAATTTTCAACTGTCATTTTCTTCTTATCTCCTTTAATTAATTGAATGTATTGACACAACCTCTAAATAGTCCATTTTGTTGACACCTCGTTCAAGCAACATTTGTATTTGAGTTCCTCCACCAGATAAATACTTATTTGCATTTATATCTATTTGAGGTCCAACTGGTCCTTCAAGCACAGGTAATTCTACACCTTGCTTAACCCTATAAGTTACTACTTTACTACAATCTTCTTTCCAATCTGATTTTACCGCTAACTTATTTCTAACATAATCAACATCAGTTATATTGTCCAATGTTGCAAAACTACCTGGTGATGTTACAGGTTGAGTACTATCTAAAGCCATCTGAAATGTATCTCCTTGTTTAAGAATTTTTTGTTGTGGTACAAAATCTTCAGGCCATGGAGACTGTCCATCAATAAGTTTTATATATGAATTTGATATTTCTTCAATACTTTTTCCTGAGTTTGCATCTAAAAACTCTTTCCAAGTTTTTTTGGTTCCCTTTGCAATAGCTTTTTTAATAGCTTTACCTTCAACACTACTTACAACCCCAATACCATCTTCACCATAAACCCTATCAGTCACTACATCATTCTGCATATGTGAATCAACAAAGCCATCAAATTTACTTTTCTGCATAACAGTTAAATCATCATAAGGAACTTTAACCAATTCATCATTATTTAATAGCACTTCATAATGGTCTTTTCTTTTAAATATTTTCTTGACGGATTTTATAAACTCAGCAGGTTTCATTTTCAACAGTTTCTTAACACTGCTACCCATTTTAACAACTTGTTTAACTGCCTTTCTAAATCCACCATTTTTAACAAATTGAGTTAAGCCCTTAATTCCTTTTACAAAACCACCTGCTTCTACAGCAAAGGTAATGGCTTCACCAATCAACTGACCAATCATAAATCCTTTATCACCAGCATCAGCATTATCATATTCAGCTTTCCATTCATCATAAGTCTGCTTTATCATAAGTTTCATAAGTTCTCTATTTTTAGATGAAAACGGAAGACTTACTACAAATGTTATAAAAAACCCTAATTGTTCTGGATGAGTGAACACGGAGTAGATACCTTCTATTGTATCATATATGCCTTTTATAGGTGAAGTCACACCTCCAAAAAATAATCCTGCTCTAAATTCCTGACCTTGTTCTTTTTTACTGGAACCATATGCCAATCTTGCCCATTCCATAAAAGCTGTTCTTTTTAACTGCTCAAAATCTCCTTTTTGGAATTGATATAAAGCTTGTATAGGATAATAATATTTCTTAAAATAGTTATATGCATCTTCGCTTTCATATTTATTCTCTGACGTTATATTACCAAGTTTTCTATCAGTAAAAGGCAATGAAGGTACATTCTCAAAATATTCATCTGGTAAAACATTAGATACATCAATATGGGTATCAGTTTTCATTAATTCTACCCAATGCATTAATACCATAAGCTTGTACTCATCAGGTAATGATTTATAAGTTGATTCCAGATTTATTCTATTAGAATATAGATAAGCTTCGCAATTACGTAAAAAATATTCAACATTTTCTTCAAAATCATAATCTATATCACTATCTATTTCCCCAAATATGTTTTCAAAATTAATATCATTTACATAGTCATTGTCTTTAAAGATATCTTGCATACCCTTTTTTAAAGCAATAATGTCTTCGTCATCATATTTGAAGGCTTTACTTGAAGACCCTCCTGAATTATCGCACATTTGACTTGTACGTAAATTTCTCTCATCAGTCAATGATTGTGGTTCTATCATTGGTATGTGATGTTCATCTTCTAATTGACAAGCTAATGAAAGCAATTCATTTTCTATATTATTGTAAGAATCGGCCGAATCATTCATTAGCTTTATATATGAATCCATGTTATAAATAATATCATTAAGTTGTTTTAAACACGTATTAATCATTCCATTAATAGCTTGTCTAGATTTCACATCATAATCAATATTAGATGTAATATTCATAAAGTCATCTTTTATATCTTGTATTTTACTACAAACATATGATATAGAATAGGTTTTACTTTTTAAGCCATCAGTTTGTATTTTAAAAGTATCCAACTTAACCCTCCATTAGCGAGTTATACTGTCTAATATTTCGCCATTTATTAATGTTTATTATCAATTAATTTATTAATAATTTAACAATACAGCATAATTGATAGCTATTAGCAATTTAATTAAGCTTAGACATTATAATAAACAAATCGCTATGTTTTTTCAACAAATCCTGACGAACGGTATGTTTAATCGGATAGAATGCAATAAAAAGTAAAAATGAACAAAAATCAAGTATGATTTTTGTTCATTTTTATCTTCAAAAAACTTAGCTATATAGCAAAGAGCAGAAAATAATTTTCTGCTCTTTGCTGTATGAGTACTATATATATCTTTAAGAAATTAAGATGTTACTCCATCATTCTGAAGATAAATTAATATATTTATTTAATATTTCTTTTGGAATATGGCAATAATCATTTGGACATTTAGTCAGCTATATTACCCCTCCATCCACTTCACGTTAAATTCAGAAGCCATATCACATGAATGTAAATAATCAATAAATGATTCCATTTCAAAATCCATTGGAATTTCCATGCTATGAATCGTTTTTAATACATCTTTTGCATCCTCTAATGTATTTCCTTTTATATAAGAAAGCATACAATCAATTAATAACTTAGGTTCACTCTTTGATGCATGAAATAAATAGTCGCCCCATTCCTTCCATTCATCCTCTGTCAAATCCTTCAGATTTTCAATTGGAGGGTAAGGTGTGAAGCTAGTATATTTATCAGCGAGTTTAAACCCAACGCTTTTAGCCGTTTCTATGGAACCTTTATTACAATCTACACATAACCAGTCTATACTTTCATATCCTTTTGCAAAGCATTTCTGAACAACTTTTGATACTACTAATTTTGCAAATCCACATTTACGATATTTCTTGTCTGTATGAATCCCTATTGCAATTTTCTTATTGTAAGTGCAATCACTCAATGACCAACTTACGATATCTCTATCATTTCGTATGTAATAGCCAACCCCATATTTATGAAATATCTCATCATCCTTCCAGTTATCTATCCATTCAATCAAATCCTCTACATTATTATATTTCATTTGTCTTAACAAATTAGGATTAACTTCTTCAAGATAATAACCTTCTGGCAATTCTACATTTATTTCTTTCTCTAATCCATTTTCAAGTATATAATGTCTCCTAGTATATGCTCTTATAAATTTATCTTTGTGATTAGAACATATGACATTTCTCCATTCACTTGTATCAGGTGTGACCTGATCCCAAAAGTCTATGTTTTCAAATACTGCTTTGTTAAATTCTAAATCCTTAGCATCCCCTGCAATATAATTACATTCACAAGTTTTAATTAATGCAGCAGTTGGATGAGCAATACTATTTACATATACCTCTCCATTCATAATTCCATTTACTGTTGAATAAACCGATAATTCATGATTTGACTTAACTAAAGGTGTAACTTTATAAAAATCATTTTTTGTAAGTTTATATACTTCTTTTCCCATATCTTCCCCCCCATTATTCATAATAACTACCCGAATACAATATTGTAATCAAAGTTATTTTATTACAATATCTATTTATATTCACTAATTAATTATAACATATACAACTATTATTTTGTATATAATGCTATTAATCTTATAATTTCATAATATTAATATGTTTACATGTAAATAACATATATTTCTCCACTTACTTTAATCCCATCTATCTAATATATAATTGTAAACACCTGTAGAGGTAGTAACTCTAAAACTCACATTCCATTCTCTACCATAATCAAGTCTGTAGCCACAAGCACTTGCTTCATTTACTCCTTCAAGGGTTGCCTCTTTCGAATATGCTTCTATAGTCTTTCTTATTTCTCTCAAATCATTTATTAGCATTTCTGGAAATAAACAATTACTTTGAGTTCCATTAACATCTTTTGCGCTATCAAGTAAAATAAATATACTCTTACCCTGATGTGGATATTCTCCATACCACATTGAAGGTTGATAACATATACCTGTAACATTACAATAATCATTCTTTAGATTCCATCTTGTACATGGAGATCCATTAGTATATACATACCATGAAAAGGGATTTCTTTTTTCTAGATTATCCCATTGAAATATAGGTGGAGCCTCTTGATGAGTAGCTGTTAATAGAGCCGTAAAATTACCATGCTTAGGAACCAAAAATTCAATTTTACTTGCATTAGTTAATACTCTCTTTTCGAATTTTTTCCAAGTAATTTTTGTAACTGGTATATCCACTGATTTATTAGTCTTATTTACGTTTTTTATTTTTATATGACCAAAGAACCCTTTTCCAGTAGTCTCGGAAAAATCATTATATTCCCATATGGTATTGAGTTCATCTAGTCTTGCATATCTACGACTAAAAGATTTTTTAATACCTAATTTTTCAACTATTTTTTCTCCTTGTTCAATATTTCCTCTTGTAGGGTTAGTTTGTGGTCTTTGATATTGTAAGGGATTCATTTTTTTTGCAAATCTATTTGCGATAGTATCAAAATCCAAACCAAACTTTATATCATCAAGCAAAGTACCAATCATAGTATTTTTGATATGACAATAACCTGGTGGTGCAGTAGCAACAGCGTGCCACAATATGTTATCACTATATTTCTTATTAAATTGTAATTTTTTATGTAAGTTCATGTACCAGTTGGAAATACCAAGACATTTTTCAAATCTATACAGATGCTCTGAATTAAGTATATTGTTAGCATCAACTGCAACATCATATGGATATTCCTCTATGTACTGTTTTAACATTCGAAAGTCTTCTCTTTTTTCAAACATCATTTGCATATCTGTATTTATTTTACCCGTATACCTTATTTTATCTGGTACATTTATATGCATATGATTAAAGCCGCCGGCACATGGAACTCCCAATATTTCTTTTGAAGTTATAAAGACATCTACAATATCTGCTTTTTCAACTAACTCTTTTAATCTTCTAAATGCTGGTGCCATTAACCCATCAAAATCTCCCCATAGAGCCGCTTCAACTTTACCATCTTCAGATAATGTAACAATGTTACCATAATCTTCAACAAACTTTTTACATGCACTACATGTATATCGTTGTCTGTACTCATTAGGTATTTCTAATAGAAAAGCTTCAAATAAATCATCCGCATTTGTTTTAAATAGTGGTCTACCTTTCTCAATAACATTTGTAAACTGTTTATTAATTAATTGTATATAATAAGTAAAATCTACTGTATATGAATCAAATCCTTTTATCATTTTATACACTCCCTTTTAAAATAGATTGTTTTTGTGTCTTAGACACTCATTTTTAATGTGTATACATGTTATCAATTTGACCCAATATCTTCAATAAAAAAAGTTTGCGAACTTATAATAAAGATGGAGCCCTAATGGCTCCATCTTTATTATACTGCTGTCTCTATCACTTCTATCTTAGAAACATTATTATCACTATCAATTGTAAATATTAATACCACAGTCTCTCCAACATATTTAATTATAGAAGGTGTATCATCTTTATAAATTATGTAAGCACATTTATTATAGAGATCCTCATCACCATAGAGAATCTTAATATCACCATAATAATCATCAGAAATTGGTTCATTATCTTCACTAAAAAAAGTAGTTAGAACTTTATCCATGGAGTCACCAACAACAATACCTTTCACAATACTTTCAGTTTTACTTAATGATACTATATTAGTTATAAAACCTTCTGTACGATTTTTATTTTCACCTAGGTATAGGTCTATTGAAAAATCCGAGTAATCTCTTGTTGTAATGAACACATCATCAAATGCAGTAAAATATTTATATCAGTTTGATTTGGTACTGTAATTAAAATAACTACACCCTGCTCTCTATAAATTTGAGCTTTCATTTTAATTATCTTTAGTATTTATTCTTCTGTCATATAATCACCCTTAATAAATTAGTACTTATAAACTCAAATTACTAGATTTAAATCTACAATAATTCATTAGTATATTTTAAATATTAAAATATAGGTATCTAATATGTTTAGATTCTACATTATATATATCAATTATTCAAGCAAAGATACTTCAACTAATTTATCATCATTTTAGTTATTAAGAATTTCCATTATAATATTTATTAAATAAGAAAAAGAATAATATTAAAGAGATCACTTTACATTAATGGCAAAGTAATCTCTTTTGATATATGTAACTTATAATAAAATTAGTTTATGTCAATTTTATCTATCATTAACCTCAAAATAAACATGATTTCCAAACTTTTTCACAGTATTTAATATAGGATTTTTTCTTCCCCAACAAACAAAGGTTGTTGCAGACTCAATATTTGTTTCATTACAAGTAGTTCCATTGCTTAACTTAAATCTCTTAAGATAACTTGAAACAGAAATATCTCCAAAAAATCTACTATTACCAATATCATCATATCCACTTGTTGGAATACTATCACCTTCAACTAAACATGCAGCTAACCATGCACATTCCGCCCAAAGACGATATTCATCTTCTAGATAATAATAATTTAAAGGATCTTTAAAAGCTCCTCCACCATAAGCATCAAATCCTGAAGAAATTACTTGAACTGCTGTTTTATTATCATAATCCATTCTATTCTTTATAGCTTGTGCTACAGCATAAGCATTATCTATTCTAGGAGGAACATTACAAATTTCTCCTAAGATAGTTCGTGCTACTTTTTCTACATTAGATAAGCTACTTACTTGACTAGAACTAATTTTTTTTCCCATCTTATCATAAGCTTCATATCTTAGATAACGTGGTCGATTATATTCACCAGTATAGTCACCAATCCATTCATGTTCTACTTCTTGGAAAGAACACACCTTTTCATAGTTAATTTCTTCTGCATAGGTCGACCAAGATGATGTAAAAATAATTGTCAATAATAATGTCGAAAGTAGTAAAGTTTTAATTTTTGAATCTTTCATGAAATAACCTCCTATAAATATAATTTAATTTTTATTACAACAAATAAAGAGCCTAATATAATAAAAAATGTAAAATAAAATATTATTTTACATTTTTTGATTTAAAAGGCTCTTTTATACTATATGAAAACAAATTTTCTTATATTATATTAAAAGGAGATCTACTATTATGGAAACAAAATGGACAGAATTAATATTAACATTTAAACAATCTCAAGATAAAACACAAAACGAAAAAATAGTTATTAATATAATTAACAGTTTTAATCCATTAATTAATAAATATGCTAGAAAATTATCCTATGATGAAGCACAATCTGATTTAATAATATATCTAATTAAATCAATATATAAAATACCTGATTTAAGTGGTGATGCAAAAATAGTAAAGTACTTCTCTAACTCCTTATATTATGGATATATTAAATTACTAAAAAAAGATATAAAGATAAAAAACAATGAAATAATTGTAGATTTTTGTAATGAAAAATATAATAACCTTATTAAAGATTATGGTGAAATAACAGATATAAAAATAGATATCAATCATTCAATAGATCTTTTACCAAAAAAGGAAAGGAAAATCATTCAGTATAAGTTTTTTGAACAAAAAACCTATACTGAAATATCAAGAAAAATTAACCTAACAAGACCAACAATAAAAAAATACGAAGAAAAAGGATTAGCATTTTTAAAAAATGAATTAAAATCTTATATTGAATGATACTATTAAAAGTATTATTCAATATATTTTTTATAAATTAGTTAAAATTCTTAAAATATTTCTCTAGTGTATTATCTTTACTATAAAAACATGATTTTACTTTTTGTATACCATTATCTTCAATTTTATATACTGAATAGTATGTGTCTACTAAGGGAGAAAAACCCATTGTAACTATAGATTTAGTGATAAGCTCTTCTTGTCCATCTTTATCATAATCATATATACAATACGCTACTGTATTACTAATTTCTAATTGTATCTTTTTATCCTTTTCTTTAATTGATTTGATAAATTCCATTAATTTATTTTCTATTTTTTCATCATACTCAATAATAACTTCTGATGAATCACTATCAACAATAATGGTATTGTTAGTAGTATTATAGTTTTTAAGGAAAAGCTCTTTCTTTAATTCATCATCTGTAGACCATATTTTAGTTATCGGATTTTGAATGTAGTCATAAAGATACAAAAATGTTAATGAACTATATTTTACTGTCTTCTTATTTATCATTCCAACTAATAGATAATTTCCAATTATCTTTAAACTATACTCATAATCATCTATCAAATCTTTGGGTATTGACTTAACCCCTACTTCTTTATTATCAAATTGTAAATTTATTTTCTCTTCATCAAAAAGAAGTACTATATCTTTATTTGATTTTGTATCTTTTATTTTATCTATTATCAAATCTTTATCTCCTATAATTTGATTTAATGCAACAATTATAAATATTAAAATTACTATGATTATACTTATTTTTTTCATTTTAAAGTCTCCTTATAATTTAACCAAAATCAACATCTATTTTCTATTAAATTAATTTTCTATCCCTTTTTTTTATCTATATTATACCATAATATAAATAAAATAAATACATATTGTTTAATACCACCTTATTATTAGTGTTAAAATCAAAAAAACGTATATATATCTTCTAAATTAAACATTATCAACAAATTATACTATACCATTTGTTGATAATATAACAGATTACAAATCCATAAACATACAAAAAAAGCAGGGAATAATCTCTGCTCTTCACAAGTTAAATTACCTATCTAATTTATATAAATCATCTATAACAACTAATCTTTCATATTCATAACTTCCCTATCAATCCTACCATCCACTATGCTAATTATTTTATCCGCCTCAGCTTTTGCATCCTCTGGATTATGCGTAACCATGATTGTGGTTATATTGGTTTTCCTTATAATATTGAACAAATCATCTCTAACCTTTTTAAGTAAGTGGGTATCAAGATTACTAAAAGGTTCATCTAATAATAATAATTTTGGTTTTGGAGCCAATGCCCTTGCAAGCGCAATACGTTGCTGTTGTCCTCCACTAAGCTCATGGGGATACCTTTTTTCATAACCACCCAAAGCAACTAACTCTAATACTTCATCAAGTCGTTGTTTTCTCTCTTTTTTTGGTAGATGATCAATCCCATATTCAATGTTTTTCTTTACAGTCATATGTGGAAATAGTGCATAATCCTGAAAAAGCATACCTATTCCTCTATTTTCTGGTTTCACATTATTATTCACATTAAAAACAACCTTATTATTAATGCTTAATGTACCCTCATATGGTGTCTCAAGCCCAGCTATAACACGAAGTAATGTTGACTTGCCTCCACCACTAGGTCCTACTACTGCTAAAACTCCACCATTATGTAATGAAAATGATACTTTATTTAATGTAGGTTCAATAGCATTACTATATCTAAAGGATATGTCCTTGCATTCAATCATTCTGCCTTCTCCTTCCTGAATCCTAATAAAAATACTAGTGCTAGGGTACTTACACCTATAATCATCAATGCGTAGATGCTTCCTTCATGTATCATCTCATCATTTGCATAGGTATATACTTTAGTAGCTAGTGTATCAAAATTGAAAGGTCTCAGTATCAATGTGAGTGGCAGCTCTTTTAATACATCAACAAATGTTAATATCATAGCACTAATTATAGCAGGTTTTAGTATTGGTAGGTCGACTTTTGTAAAGGTATGCCACTCCCCTTTTCCCAATAGTTTTGATGCTTCATAATATTTTAATCCCATTTTGCTAAAACCCGATTCAACGCTGTTATAACCTATTGCCATAAATCTAATGGTCAATGCAAAAATCAGCATAAATACACTGCTTGTCAAAAACAGGTTTTTCAATCCAAAAAATCCATATATTCCACCCAAATTCCTATCAGCAGCTATAAAAAACACAAGTACGGCTATTGCTATAATTGATGCAGGAATGGAGTAACCAACAATGACAATTCGAGCATATATTTTTGTTATTATTCCAGAATGTAGGCGATTAAGATTTCCTATTATACTACTACAGATGATTATTACGATAGTAACAATGATTGCTGTAATCAAGGTATTTTTTAATATTTTATCCAGGTTTCTAAGTACCACTGTATCCTTTGCTAAAGTACTCCAGTGTATTAATTGAGCAACTGGAATAATAAGACTTAGTAACAGATAGATAGTTCCTACAATATAAAATAATATTTTATATCCTATTGGTGCTGCCTTCTTTGTACCTAAATCTGGAACAGCTTTTGCTTGACTTAATCTCCCTCTACCTCTGAAGAATTGCTCAACCAATAAAATGATGATAACTATAATCATGAGACTTGAAGCAAGTCTGATTGCTCCGTCCACATCTGACAAACCAAACCAAGTAGTATAGATTGCAGTACTAAAAGTTGGAATACCAAAATACTTGACTAAACCGTAATCGTTGAGTACCTCTAGAGCAACAAGTATAACTCCTCCTATGATAGCACCTCTGCTCATTGGCAATATAATTTTATAAAACGTCTGGAATCTGCTTTTACCTAATAATCTAGAGGATTCTTCTATATTTTTAGGAAGGCGATTAAAGAATCCTTTTGTTACCAACATGACATAAGGCATCAAAAACAAACTAAAAACACAAACTGCTCCTCCCATTGATAAGATATCAATTTTTATAGGTTTCAATCCAAGAGTCAACATTATACGATGGAGTGTTCCAAAACTAGTAAAAATACCCCCATAGACATATCCTCCAATGTACGGAGGTATCGCCATTGGTAAAAACAATAATATTTCTAGTGTTTTCGTATATTTCCACCTATATCTTGATAACGACCAAGCGAAAAAAATCCCAAGTAAACATGTAACCCCTCCAACAAGAAAAATAAGGGTTATTGAATTTATTAAATAGTCTTTTAATAGGTATGTTTTAATATGAATCCATGATTCTGTCACAGGTTGAAATAGTTGAATCACTATCATTAAGCTTGGTAAAAGTATCAGCATAATTATGATACTTGCAATGACATGAAGAGGACTTATTCGCCTTCCTTTCATTACATTTCTCATAAGCTTACTGCCATCCAACTTTATTGAAAATCTTTACAGCTTCATCGTTGTATTCACCTAGAAGGGATAAATCTATTTCTTGTATATCAAAATCACCAAAGCTTTTCAATAAATCAGATGGTTCAACTTTAGGATTTACTGGGTATTCATAGTTAGCATTAGCATAGTCATCTTGAGCTTCTTCACCTGTCAAGAATTCTAATAATTTTATTGCTGACTCACTATTTTTTCCGTGTTTCGTTAATGCTCCGCCACTGATGTTAATATGTGTACCTGTTGTTTCTTGATTTGGGAAATACACTCCAATCTTCTTTCCTACTTCAACTTCATATTCATCAGATGAATTTAATAATTTTCCTACATAATAAGTATTAACTATTGCTACATCTCCCTCTCCTGCAACAACAGCTTTCATTTGATCACGGTCATTACCTTCAGGTGTTCTAGCCATGTTTGCTACTAAGCCTTTAGCCCATTCTGCATCGGCTTCTTCTCCATTTAGGGCAATAAATGATGCTAATAATGATTGATTATATATATTGCTTGAACTTCTTACCAGTACTTTTCCAGCCCACTTTGGTTCTGTCAAAGCTTCATATGTAGATAACATAGAAGGATCAACACGGTCAAGAATAATTAATCCTTATTTACAAAAATTATGTTTTTCCATATTTCAAATACAACTTACTTCATCGTTACTCACATAATATTGTGCCTGAGCCATAAACATCTTATAATACTTGCCCTCTCTATCTTTCATGAGTTCATCATGTGAACCATACTGTATGATCTCTCCATTATGGAAGACAGCTATACAATCACATATCCGAGTACTCGAAAGTCTATGAGATATAAAAACTGCAGTTTTTCCATAAGTTAATTCATGTAGCGTATTGAATATTTCGTATTCAGCCAAAGGATCCAGTGATGCTGTAGGCTCATCAAATATCATTATAGATGCATTTTTATATATAGCACGTGCAATGGCTATTTTCTGCATTTCTCCGCCTGAAAATTCAATCCCTTTATCATCAAATATTCTATCTACATAAGTATCTGCTCCATTTTCTAAGACATCTATTTTATCTCCAACTCCAGCATTTTTTAGACATTCAATAACTATATCATTTTGAGTTGAACTACTATTTTCCAAACATATATTTTCCTTAACAGTAAATGATAAAATATTACTGTCTTGAAATACTACTCCAAATAAATTCTGATACTCTCTATAATTATACTTCTTGATATTATTATCATTTAATAATATCTCACCATTTTTAGGGTCATATAATCGCATCACTAGTTTAATAAAAGTAGTTTTTCCTGCACCATTCAATCCTACTATAGCTAGTTTTTGCTTTGATGGTATCTTAAGATTAATATTCTTCAGTACTAGTTTATTCATTCCTGGATAAGCAAAAGATACATTACTAAACTCAAAACTATAGTTAGTATTAGCAGGTATGTGTTCGTTATTCTTACATAAAATTGGTGGTAACTCAATAAATTCTTTATATAGTTTTAGATATTTACAAGTATATTTTATTTTAACCGCTGATTTAAACATTTTAGTTATTGAGCTAATTAAATTATATAGTGCAGAAGTATACATAGTAAAAGACCCTATTGTAAATTTAGAAGGTTCACTTATCACTTTTAGAGCCAAAGTAAAATATATTATGAATTTTTGACTATAATCTAATATATTAATAATAAGATAATGCTTTTTATTCGACGAAGAAATCAATCTAAATAGTCTCTGAGATTTTTTATCAAACTGTCTATATCTACTAAGTATCATCTCAGACGAATCATATAGTCTTATATACTTACTAGCCTTATAATCTTTTATTACTTCTCCATCTAGATAAGAAAACATTTTATTATTTTTAGCATTCTTCTGCCAAGAATGATATTCCGCTTTCTGTCTTTTGCTTTCAGCTATGTAGTTAAATATTATCATTATAATAAGTATTAATATGATTACTATACTTAAATCATTTAGAATATATAATAACCCCATTATGGTACAAATACATGTAATAATGTTCCTAATATTGTTTGTAAAAGTATTAATGCCCCCTGACTGATTTATACCGCTGAGTGCACGTTCTTTTGCATCTAGAATCTTAGGATTTTCCACATATTCATAATCCATAGACATTGTTTTTTTATTTATTTCTAGGTTAAATCTTTTTTTTATAAATTGGTTCTTTGCTTGTAGCCATCTAAAAATAATACTTCTTATTATATGCATAAGTAAATTTACACCTATTAGCAAAATAATTATTTCCAATAGTTTATTGAATTGTTTTCCTAGTATAAGCTCATCTATAATCTTTCTGGACATTAACAGATTATAGATAGTTAAAAAAGAACTAATAAGTGCCAATAGTATTGTTAAAGGCAAAAAAGCTTTTGAATATTCATTTGTTAGCTTTAATATAAAAAAAATAACATTGAATTCCATTGTTAAATTATTATATAATTTCTTCATTAAGCCAACACCTCTTTATGATCCTTGATATCACTATTATAATAGCGAGCTTGTTTATGAAACATTTTTGCATATGTCCCATTAATTTTCATTAATTGCTCATGTGTACCATATTCTTTTATAGAACCTTTATCCAACAATATTATTTTGTCACAAAATCTTGTGCTTGCTAATCTATGAGAAATATATATTGCTGTTTTACCTTTTGTCAATCTATCAAATTGTTCATATAATTCATGTTCTGCTATGGGATCTAAAGCAGCAGTAGGTTCATCAAGTACAAGTATTGGTGCATCTTTGTATAGTGCTCTTGCTAAAGCTACTTTTTGAATCTCACCTCCAGATAATACAATTCCTTCTTCATCTAATATCTTTAATAAGCTTGTATCAATACCATTTTCTAAGTTTTTTAATTTATCTGATAAACCAGCTGATTTAAGACAGTTTATAGCTTTCTGTCTATCAGTTTCATCTATTTTCCTTAATGAAATATTTTCGCCAAGAGAAAAAGCATATAGCTTAATATCTTGAAATACTACTGAGAATAATTTAAAATACTCGTTTTTATCAATATTAGTACTATCTATTCCATTAACAACAACTTTACCTTTAGTAGGTTTGTACAAACCTGTAAGTATCTTAATTAATGTTGTTTTACCTGCACCATTAGCTCCTACTATAGCTACTTTCTCTCCATCTTTTACATGAATGCATACATTGTTGATAGTATAGTTATCACTATTAGGATATTTAAAAAATATATTTTCTAGTTTTATCTTATATACCCTGTCACTAATATCTTTTTTCATTGAATCTCTATTATCATTTTTATTAGGTTCCTTAGCATCAACAAAATTTCTATAATCGTTTATATAGAGATTCTGCTGTCTAATAGATAATATAGAACTAACAACAGATTCCATCCAACCTGAAAAACCCTGAATAGATGCAAAATACATTGTAAAATTACCTATACTCATACCGTTGTATAATACTCTATTTATTAGATATACATATACTATACCGTTTCGAACAAAAGATAAGAAACCTTGTAACGTATCTATTTTAAATCGTTTGATAGCTATTTTTTTTAATTTTAAATATATCTCATTGCACCAAGTAATATATTTATTAGTCAACCATTTTGCCATATCATATAATCTAATATCTTTAGCTAGGCTATGATTTACCATTTTCTTATCCAGATATTTTAGTTTTCTTTCATTTATAGCCATTTGTCTATCTACTTGATGAGAATATTTTTTTTCTCCTAGAGAAGCTTTATAAGTAATACCTACAGTTAATATCAGAAAAAATACTATTAATGGACTTAAAGTACTGATTATAGCTATATATCCTCCAAAGGCAACAATATTACCAAATAAAACAAATATTTGATTAAGAATTCCTTCGACCCCTATATCATTACCTGACAGTGCCATCCAAGCTCTCTGTATTAAGTCCTTAGTATTTACTCTTTCTAATTGTTGATAATCCATAGTCATAGCTTTTTTATCAATTTTATGAATAAACTCCATTCGGATTTGAATTACTCTTGGCCAATATACTTCTTGTGAATAAACTTTTATAAGATTTAATAATAACCCTCCTATGCAAAATGAAGCAATTATAATTACTAGTATGTTAATTCTCTTAAGTCCAACTAATTCATCAATTATCATTTTAGGAAGAAAAATACCTATAAAAGGTATTATTCCAGCAGTTATTGAATATATTAAGAAATAAAATATTAATGGCTTATCCCATAACCATATATGTTTGAATAAATATATTATTGTATTAAAAGTATTGTATTCCAACTTTCTCTTTTTTTTCTTTTCTTTTAATTTATTCATTTTATGTTATTCTCCTTATACAAGAAAAATATAGACTTGATTATAATTATTAATTAGCGATAAGTTTTGATTTTGGAAACTCACCTTCTTCATACATAACCTGACATATAGGATCAGGAGCATTTAACTTCCCATATACTTCATAAGCTATGGCTCTGCATCCGCCTTTACATAATTTTAAGAATAGGCAATTATTACAAACACCTTCTAATGGTTCAGTTTTCTTGACAACCAACTCTTTTCTTTTCCATATATCCTTAAGCTTTTCATTTTCAATGTTGCCTAATAGAAGTTCAGAATCTTTCTTTGACTTGCTCCATCCACATAATGAAATATTACCACCAGGAGTTAAACAGCAAACTGAGCCAAAATTACATCCTTTAGATGATTTTGGGTAATAAAAATTATTTAGTGAATATAAACCTGTACACATAGGAGCACTTGTATCGATTTCCATAGATTCATTTTCTTTAGTATAATTTTCTATCCTTTTATGTATATTAATCATATCTGGTCTAGTTAATCTATCTAAATTTTCTCCCCGTCCTACTGTTTGGAGAATATTAAACTTTACAGAATTAGCACCTATAGATGAAAGTAATTTTAGGATGTCTTCTAGTTCGTCCATATTTTTCTTTGAAATAGTTACTAAAATTTCTTTATTTTTTATTTTTGGAATAACACTTATAACTTTATCAAAAGCTCCCTCTTTGCCAACTATTTGATCATGTTTAGGAGCCTTTGAAGAATGTAGACTTATTGATAAATATATGTTATTATCATTCAATAGTTTTATCATTTTATCATCTAACAAAATACCATTTGTCTCCATTCTCAACCGAACATCACCATAATTATTAACTAAATCAATAATATTGGTTACATAATTTTTTAATACTAATGGCTCTCCTCCAGTTAATTTTAGAGATCGCATTCCCATATTGTAAGCTTCATCAATTGTTCTTTTAATTGTTTCCAATGAAAGCTCATCTTCTTTTACATCTGGACCAGAATATGCCCAACAATGTTCACATTTTAAATTACATTTAAAAGTTAAGTATATAAATAAAGATTGTATTCCCATATGTTTTTCTCCTTCCTAAAATGCAAATGCAAAATAGAATTAAAAAATTCTATCCTGCATTTTATAGCATATTACGTAAATTCTCAATAATTAGTTACCATTACGGCATCCATCTGAGCATGAATGTCCAGCTACTGGAGGTTCCTTTTCCTCAAGATCTTGGATTAATGGTTGTTCGTATCCCATACTTATCCCCCTTTCCTTATGTATTTGTTAAATTTAACATTGTATAAAAATCTGCTTTTTGTGATTAAAAAGCAGTTTTTATCTACTTCAAATAATCTGCTTATCTACTTCGTTAATTATACAATTACTATCACATCTATTTTTCAAATTTTTATATTTGTAATAAGATTCTGCTCGACATCCCCCATAGCACCTTGATTTCAAGTCACATTCTGTACAGATATCACTGATTTTAATATTCTTTTGATCTCTCCATTGTATAAATCTCCTAGAATGTTTCCAAATATCTTCAATACTATTAACTAAAACATTATCTTCATCATCACAAAAATCCTGTGAAAGCATATTACAAGGAACCATATAACCATCGTATAGAATAGCTGCACTTTTGAAACCAGCACCACAATTAATAAGAGGTATATCAGATAACCCTGAATAACTACAATCTGTTATACTTTTAAATAAATTGATATAATCCTCAAAATAGTCCGTACTTATATCAATTTCTTTACCATATTTATTTTGTAAAAACTTAATTTTATTAGCTATATATAATTTATCAATAATGGATAAACTAAATTGATCATTATCTTGACTATCTAAACGTCCAACATTTATGGCTTCTCCAAACATCAAATTGTTGATACCTAAGCTAAGCATATCATTTATTGTCTGCTCCATATATTTAGCATTCTTTTTACTTATAGTACAATTGATATATATCTTAGACTTGTCCAAATAATTCATTAGCATTTTTAAACCTTGAACTGTTTTATTGTATGATCCTTTTCCCCTGATACTGTCATGAATTAATTGTGGACCATCAATACTTACCATCACTGTTAAGAATCTGCCCGCAATAAACTTAGCTATCTTATCATTAATAAGAGTAGCATTAGTATTAAGTTTTAATGTCTGCCATATATCAAAAGCTTCTATAATATCTATAAAATCTTTTCTTACTAAAGGTTCTCCTCCAGTAATAACAATAGAAAATATCTTAGCTTTTGCAGTATCTCTAGCAATTTTAATCCACGCTTTTGTATCTAAATCATTATATTGCGCAGAAGAATCTAAATAACAATGAGGACACTTAAGATTACAACGATTAGTTATAGATAGAAATAAATTAGTTGGTAAGCTGAAACTATTCTTCTCTAGCAACAACAACCTCTCCTTTTATTAAATCAGAAACAAATAATTTTGCATCTTCTTTAATCTTTTCATTCCCGACTTGTGTATCAAACTTCTTATTTAATTCATTGGTGATGTCATCTACATTGATAAATTCATTATCAGGTATTAATGACCATATGTATGCACCAGTTTTGTTTAGGATTTTTATTCTGTTCTTATTAGAATCGTATAATAGATATTCTTCTTCCTCTGGTTCAAACCTATCAATTACCCCCATCTTTCTTGTTATAAGCACATCAACCGCCTCCTAAAAATAATTATAAAAATGGCTTGTCCCATTTTTTGAACTATAGACTTATATTCAATCATAATATTATGAATCAAATTGTTACTAAAATCATATTAACATGTTTATTACATATTTGCAATATATATTTTTATTATTTTTTATATTCAAATTTAATTATTATTTTCTACATTTTTTACTCTAATTATTTAATAATCTTAATATTCTTATTAATTTCACGCTATAAACTCAAGAAATTGCAATAGCTATATAATATTACTATTTTTCCATAAATTAATTGTTATTTTACATATAATTGACAAGTTAAGAAAATCAAACTTTACCTATAAGTTAGTGTTCCATTGATACATCACAGATAAGTGAAAGTATCTAATCATATAGTAAAACAGTTCTACGTCTTCATCTCTATAAGCTATTGTTATTAAGCCCATTATCCTATAATTCCCTAATAGCAAAAAACCGATAGTTAATATAGCAACTATTGAGGAGAGAGCATAATGCAAAAGAAAATGAATAAAATCAAACTTTACATAGACACTAATCAAGCAAATATTGATCCACAATGTTTACAAGAAATTATAGACCTGATTATTATAAATCCAACTCAAGCAGAAATTGAAGAAATCTTAACGGATTATGATGTGATTTATGAAAGATTAAAACAATGACAAGAATGATAACAAATTTATACGTAGCATCAACTTAATTGAAGGAGCAGTGGAAATATCCCTGCTCCTTAATTCTTTATGTTTAATCGCTTAAATTTTCAACACTATCAAATATATAGTCTAGCAATGCTAATCTTTCAGATAAAACATTAGCCTTTAATTCTTTCTCAACATCATATAAATCTAGAATTGAATGAATTTGATTATTCATATCTACTAAATGCTGAATTACTTGTTTATTACTATTTATCTTTTCAATAGTTAAATCTATAGTTCCATTAGATTTACTAAAACCATCCAAATTATCAGATAGATTTTGAAGAAAATTAAAATAGATTGTCATTGCCTCTTTATTACTTTTCAATTCGTGATTACTCCAGTAATTAATCATATTTAAATATTCTTGGAGTTTGATAGTATATTCCAACGAGATATAATTTATTATTTCTAATTGTTTATAAATGGCAATATAATCTTTCATGTCAATTGCTTCATTATTCTCTATATTCTTAAGTTCATATATTAAATACTCATTAGCAGCAATCATTTCTAATTCTTTGTCTATGAAAAAGTCATTATAAAATTTATTAATATCTTTATTGGAATTGTTATGTTCGTATTTCATTCCAAGAATAAATGCAATAAAAATTATTATTATTATTGATAGAGCTAATAAAAATTTCTGTGATTTTTTCATGAAGAAATCACTCCTCTAATATTATATATATTTATAATTATAATAACATATACTATATATTTAATTAACTATCCTCTCACACATCGTATACAGAATTATATATCTAACCCTAAAATTATAAATACTATTTCGTTATATTTTACCATACATTTGATTCATAATCTTTCTCTTCTGTAGTATTATCATATGAATAACTTTCTTTATGTATTGTAGTAAAATAAACATCAAACTTCCATTGTATAACCGATTGAGTATTAACGTTCTTAACAAGATTATTATCCATCACCAAACAACTTAGATTAATATCAAAATGATCAACACCATCAGCTAAGTATGTATCCGAATCATATTTAACATAAACTGCTCTCTTGTCTACACCAAGATTCTGTAAATCTCCTTTTGTAATTGTAACAGGAGAATATACTGGTTTAATTGAATTTATAAACTTGTACACTTTATTTACATCTGAAACAACTGGGATATTATTTGTAGCTAACGATAACCATGCTTTAATAGTCTTTGATGTGTCTATTCCACCTCCTTTGTGGTATGTTCCTCCAATTATTCTAGAGGCAATCTGTGTATTATTTCCAGCTCCAATTTTAACCTCTGCATTTTTAATCTTAAATAAATTCTCTAATTCTGGATAATGAACATCATTAATATATACACTTTCAGACATTCTTAAAGATGAAGTCCATGTACCAGAACCAGCCTTTGGTATATCTGCAATTAATCCATCTACATAAGGACACATTTTATAGGTATAGGTATCCCAACCTGGTTTATAATAATCTATATGAATATCACCAGCCCATAAATACCCTTGTGTACTACGTGTTGTAGTTAAAGTATTTAAGCTTACTTTTCTTTTAGCTTCTACATTACTTATTATATCATCTAACAATACACTATTATAATTTATTTTGTTAAGTAATTCAGAACTTACTATACTATTTGAAATACTTTTATTATTTATAAATGTATTATTGTTTTTTTCATTTGCTCTTAGCTCAATCATTTGTTGTACTTCACTACTTTTAATTACAATACTTTTTATTGGTTTCAATAAATCTATAAACCAAAAAGAGTCAATTCTTGATGAAGCCATAGTTTCTATCTTCAATCTATTATTATCAATAACCTTAGATAGTTTGTCTTCTGTTAAAATTATATTACCATTATTATCACTCATATAAAGTGTAAATATCGGTTCTTCTATAATTTGTTTATTAAATACAGCTTTTTGATTTGAATTAAAATTCAGCTCTAACAGATGAATTTTAAAATTATTAAATTCATCTTTCACATCTGCTACATATATTCCTTGATCTGATTTTCGACTTTTATATAGCTTACCTATTAATGAAAATCTAGAACTATTAATCTCTCCAACAATATTAATGGTATTATTAAGTATATCAATTTTTTCAATATATAACTTTGATTCTTTATTTTTCTCTGGTATTTCACACTTATTAAATGCATCTTGAACTAAATTCTCATTAATAATCCATGAAGTTAACGTTATTTTTTCATCACTAGAACTTGCATTAGAATTAATAGTAAATAAAGATATTATCATTATTAAACTTAATAATACAGATGTTATTTTTTTCATATTAATTACCTCAACTTTCTTATTTAAATTAGTTTAACAAAATTTGTAAATCCACACCTCCTTTAATAATAAAATAGGTATAATTATTAGTACTTAATTAGCAATATATATTATAACATAATACCAATAAATTATATTATCTTTTTTTTATTGTTAGTATAATTTTTTTTATAAACTCATATAGAATTTTAATTTATTATATAAGCCATATAACAAATATTAGTTATTTTTCAAAATATTTTTATTCCATTATAATCTAAATCTCATAAATTAATTATTAAAAATTATTATAATAAAAAAAGAGTGTCATACTAGCTAATTTTATATTTCTAGCTAGCACAACACTCTTATAATAATCTTTATTCACTACAATAATCAGCCTCTGAAAAATCCATTACATATTTATAAGTTTCATCTCCTGTGTATTCTTCAGTTTTTTTATCTTTCATACAACTACCAATATAATTTATCGCTTTTTTCTCAGTATCAACTTCTAACAACTGAGCTTTGATATACTGTTTATCCTCTCTAAATACAACAACATTAGGATTTTCATTATCTTTCAGTTGATTAATAAAAATCTTACTGATTTTAGGAATAGGTGATAAATCACCATCATCTTCAAAATCTCTTCCCTCATATTTCATATCAACTTTGTCACCATTTTCATCAATACCTACAATCATTATTTTTTCTATTTCTTTATCCAATTGATCTGTAACAGCATAAACATAATGAGTAGTATCAACAAATTCACCGAACATAACAGTTCTGTTTTGATTATTTTTCAACATCTCAGTGAACTCTTCAATCAATTCCACTTTTTCGTTTTTTGATTCAAGTTCATCAATCTTATCTTTACCAGTATCTTGATTATCTTTACTACAAGCTGCTAATATAATAACAAGTGCCATCATCATTATGAATGTTCCTACTGCATTTATTTTTTTCATCTAATATCATTCCTTTCTACATACTTTGACTCTACAGCCCTATTATTTTATCCTCTATCCCATAATATGTCAAAACCTTTCTTTTCACCCCAAATTCCACTAAAAATCTTGATTTTTAAGGTCCCTAGTCAATAGGACAAAATCATTAAGATATTGTTACACTTTTAGTAATTATTATTTAATACAATTATAACTATAATTTAACATATTAACCTTATTTATGCTATATAATACTAGAGTGTATCATAATAAGAAATCGTCTCATAATGACAATCACTACATTCTTAATATGTTTTTTTGATTTTTACGAAGCAATATAAGATTTTAATGATTTATGTAATAAAAGCAAGAAAAAAGTTCTATAAACTCAAATATGACTCAATCTTAATTTTATGCATCTACATTCTTAAATGATATTTCCAACAATTACTAGATCGTTTATTGTAAAAAAATATAAGTTATTAAAACTTTTTGCTTTGTTGAATAGTCTTATATATGAAAGCTAACATAGTATAAAAGTATTATAGTAAAAAATACTATGCCAGCGAGGGATAAGTATAAAATAATAATGCCAAAGAAAGGGGAAAACATGAACAATTATTCAAGAGCTACACGCATGAACTACATTAGAAAAAAAAGAAGAAAAAGAATTCGAAGAATGTTGCTTCTTGTAATATTGATTAGCTTGACACTAAGCGTCAAATGTCAAGAAGGTCATTACAAAAAGTCACATGATTTAGACGCCT